>CAZFQH010000006.1:0-25938 GCA_964520805.1 uncultured Acidobacteriota bacterium
GTTGTACTCGACGTTGGTGAACCCGAGCCCCCCGTACTCCTTCGAGATCTTCATGCCGAAGGCCCCGAGCTTCCGGAGACCGTCGAGCACGTGCTCGGGGTACTCGCCGGTGCGGTCGATTTCAGCAGGATCGACCTCGTTCTTGAGGAAAGTCTTGAACTTCTCGTAGAACTCGCGGAACTCGGGCCGCTCGTCACCGGTGAGCGGGTAGGGGTGAATCAGGTCGAGCCGGAAGTTGCCGAGGAAAAGCTCCTTCACGAAACTCGGATGTTTCCACTGCGTCTCGCGGGCCGCTTCGGCGACCTTGCGGGCTTCGAGTTCGCTGACGTTTTTGCCTGCGTTTTTGGCGTGGGTGTTGGTGTCGGTCACGGGAATCAAGCCTCGTCGGGGGCGGACGGCGCCTTTAATGAATAACGACTCATTAAAGATATATCACACCACCCGAGTCCGCGCTTAACCTTGCTCCATCACCCTTCGCAACTTCGACTTCATCGACGACTCGAAGGAAATCCGCGGCACCGCCACCGCCTTGCGGAGGCCGGCCGATTTGAACTCCGTCCGCGCTCGCGCGGACATTCCACTCACCACCGCGTCCGTGCGGTTCCCGAGACCTTGCAGCATCCCCGCGATGGCGCGCTGATAGCCCTGCTGTCCATCAATTTTCCGCGTGCCGATCACCAGGGCTTCGAGGACCTCACTTCGGTCGCGTTCCTCGAAACCAAGGTCGCGGGCGATTCGTTCGCCCCATTCGTCGAGGAAGGGTGCTGTTTCAATCAGGAAGTCGTACGACTGCCGCAAGGAACGAATCGGCCGCAGGGGATAGTTGCGATGCCCTTCGGGCGCGAGCGTCACCTTGTAGACGCGCGCGGCCAGGGCGAAGCTTCCACCCCAGGGACGCGTGTTCTCGTGGGCCAGTCGCTTGATATCCGCCGCGGCCGCGGTGTGCGCGGGGGATTGCGGCCAGAACGAGATGGACTGGTCGATGTCGCCCGCGTTGTGCGTCATCACCGCGGCCATACGCAAAGCGTCCAGCTCGGTTCGCGACTGGAGCAGCGACGTGAGTCCCTTTGCTTCCCGTTCGAGCTCGGTGGCGATCTGCGCACGCAACCGCTCCGCCAGATCCGCCCGACCCAAATGGATGGCTCGACCGAGGGCCGCCACCAGAACGGAGAGTCTCTCGCCGTGGTGCCCGGCGAACCGGCCCAGGCGTTCGACATTCACCGTCCGTCGCGACACGGAAGCAACGTCCCATCCGCAAAACGCTTCGGTGAGTTCGATCATCGGGTCGAGCTTCTCGGGATCCTTGATCAGCCTCCACAGCAGGCCGCGGATCTTGGTATCGACATCGGTAGGAACGAAGGTCGCGACGGTCGCGTGATGGCAGGCAAGGCACAGGCCGAAATAGTCGAGCGTCCGGTCGTTGACGAGTGCTCGCTCAGCCACCCCCTCGCCTCGGAAGGCGTCGAGAATGTTCAGGAAACCGGTGGGACCCTGAGCGAGCGTCAGAACATCGCCTGATCTAGCCGGCGAGACAGGCAGCCAGGGCGCGGTGTTCGCGACCTCGTTCAGGAGCGTCCTTGGGGCCACGAAGCCGCGGATCGCCCGGGCGCTTTGCGGCTCGACTTCGCCTGCCATGGCCGCACCTTAAATCAGCCCCGGTGCCTAGCCCACCCCGTCACCCCGGCGGAGGCCGGGGCCCACTTCCAACTTCTTCACCCGAACCTTGGACGCCTATGCACTGAAGTGGATTCCCGCTTTCGCGGGAATGACGTCTGGAGGGCTCGCCCCGCTCTACTTGACGAGGTGATACTTCGTCTGGCGGCTCAACACCCAGCGCATGTTCCCTTCGGGGCCGAGGATCGCATCTTCCTCTTGAGCCGAGCGCACCCTCTGCCCGCTCCACTCCGGCACTGCGGTCGTCGCCTGAAGCTCAATCGAGAACCAGGTATTCGGGAGAAGGAGGACGTCCCCGCGTCCCGGCACGCCCTCTTGTCGGTCCCACAGGCCGATCAACGGACCCGCGCCATGGCCGTAGTCGTTCACCGGATGGCTGTACATGGTTCCGTCGATCCCTTCCTTCTTCATCTGCGCGAGCATCGCGGCCAGAACTTCATTGCCGGTGCGCCCCGGCCGCATCTCGGCGAACGCGATGTCCTGCATCCGATTCGAATGGACGAGCGCTTTCTGAAGCCCGGCCGGGACATCGGTCTCGCCTTCCTTCAAGACGTAGCCGACGTGCTGGGTGTCGGTGGCGAGGCCCATTGCGTGGATGCCGAAGTCGACGTGCAGGTGATCGCCACGTTCGATGACCGTGGCCTCAGGACGCACGGTCGCCGCGAACTGGGTGGCCTGCCGCTCGGGCCGTTGCACGGAGACGGTGGGAGGGAACCACTCCCCTAGGCCCTGGTCATTCACCGACTGGCGCAGCCACCATTCGACGTCCTTGGTGGTGGTCTTGCCGGGCGTGATGACTTCATTCGAGAAGGCGCGCGCGATCAGAGCGTGGACGATCTTCATCATCGCCACGTAGTGCGGTTCCATCTCGGGGAGGCGGACCGAGATGTATTCGTGGGGAAGGTTCTCGGCCCGCACCAGCTTCGAGGTCCAGGGACCGAGGGCCGACTCGAGCTGCTCTCGTTCCCCCGACGAGAGGCCGTCCGAGAAAGCGTGGGTGTGCGACACGTTGATGCCGATCGTGCTCGGCTGTCTCTGCTCGATGATCTTGCGCAGGGTTTGCCACTGCGAGCCGCCCATGATCTCCCGGCCCGCGTTGTCGGGGTCGCGGTACATCTCGTAGAGACCTCCGTTGGTGCCGCCGCCGAGGGCCAGGCGTTCGATGCCCTTCTCGCCGCCGCGATCGAAGAAAACGAGGATGGTCCGACGACGCGCCGCCATCACCGACGGGGAGACGAGCGACCGGAAGACCGGGTCTTCGTTGTACTCGCGGTTGATGACCAGCCACATCTGGATGCCGTGCCGCCGCATCAGGGTGGGCAGCACACGTTCCAGCCGCAACTTCAGCCACTCTTGACGGATCGCATCCTGCTCGCGAAGGGAAGGGAGCTTCGGGGGCATCACCACCGCGGGAGCGGCCGCCTCGGCGAGGGTCGCCGCCGTGAGCATGGTGAGTCCGACAATGGAACGCGCGAGTTTCTTCATGAGTCCTTACTTTCCAGAGGTTTCGGAGGAGGGGTAGCTCAGCTTCTGGAAGTCGAGGCTGAGTTTCGAGATGACGGCCTGGCGTTTCCCGGTGCGAACGAGGGGGATCAGGTCCACGAACTGCACGTCGATGCGGGTGTCCTCGCCCATATGCTGGCGCAGGGCCTGGAGAATCTCTCGCTCGAACAGGTCGGCAGCGAAGCGAGCGCCCTTCACCACCTTGAAGATGATCGCCCCGCGCTCCTCCTGGACGATCTGGTACTGCTTCACCAGGTAGTCGTAATCCTTGAGGAAGTGAAGGAAGAAGGAACTCGGAAGCACCTTGCCATTGGAGGCGATGACCAGCGACTGCACGCGCCCGTCGATCGTACCGATGCGCGGCAGACCGCGCCCGCACGCGCAAGGTGCCGTCGCGTCCATGGCTTCGGCCAGGTCGCCCACCCGATAGCGAATGAAGGGGAGGCAGAGGTTGTTGAGGTCGGTGATGATCACTTCTCCGAGCTCGCCAGGTGCTGCCTCTCGACCGTCTTTCAGCAACTCGATCACATAGCTCTCGGCGACCACATGATGACCGGCGTGCGCTTCGCACTCGTAAGCAATCCCGGAGAATTCCCGGCTTCCATACTTGTCGAAGACGCGGGTCTGGAAGGCCTCCTCAATCACTCTTCGGCTCTCCGCGGGCAGGGCCTGAGCCGAGGAGATGATGCCTCTGGGGCGCAAACCTACGCCCTGACTCCTGGCTAGATGTCCGGCCATGTAGTTGAACGATTCCGCGTATCCATCGATCAGGACCGGACCGAAGGCCCCGATCCGGCGCAGCATCGCGTCCATGGCCCCTTCCGACATCTCGAAGGCGGGAACGAAGAGTCGACGCACCAGCCAAGCATCCAGCCGTTCACGCGCGATCTGCGACGGACTCATGCCAAGGGTTTGATGCCAGAGCCGGGCCTGCCGATCGCCGAAGGTCCAGCCCGTCCACTCCATGCTGCGCAGGGTGGAGGCGAGCCGGATCTCGAGCTGATGCTGGTCGGCGTAACACACGAAGGGCTCGCCGGTGGAGCCCGATGTGGCAATGCGCAAGATGCGATCGTTGTCGTGATTGTCGGACAACAGATCGAAGTGCAGATTCTCGCGCACGTCGGCTTTGCTCAGGAGGGGCAGCTTCGCGAGGTCCTCCAATGTCCGGATGTCCTCGGGTACGAGGCCCAGGGCCTCCATGCGCTCCCGGTAGTAGCCGACGTGGTGGTACGCATGGCGGATCAGGCGCCGCAGTTTTTCTTCCTGGAGAGCGCGCATCTGATCGAGGGTCAGCCACTGGCTTCTCTTGAGCTCACGGTAGTACAGCTCGGTGCGCCGAGTGAGCAGCCACGCGTGCAACGGCATAGTGCGGAAATAGATGGCACGGCGAAGGCGCCGCGTCCAGGAAATCTCGGGATCCGAACGTTTGGGCGGATGGCGGGCGAGGAAGTCGGCGACCAGGCTCTCTCGCTTGGGAGCCAGGCGGAACTCAACGAAGCCCGTGGCCAGGTCCGCGAAGGCCCGCAGGATCAATCGGACGGGGAAACTCGGGATGAAACTCTGGCCGACGAGGCGCGTTTCGAACACCGTTTCGATCTCGCGGATCGAATAGCCCTTGGTATGCGCGGAAACTGCGATGAAGGTCTGAAAGTACGCATACTTGAACCGCCGGTGCAGGATGTCGGCGAGCGTCTCGCGCCGGGCGATCACGAAGCCCGATTTGTTGTCGCGCAGCCGCATACCGAACATCATGTTGAGCATCGTGTTCAGTCCGCGGGAGAGGTGATACCGCGAGTCGCGCTGACGCCCGATCAGGCTTCTCGAGCCCTGGACCATGTCCACGCGCGTGTGAAGAAGTTCGCGATGGAGCCGCGCCACGTCCTCGGGCTGGTACTGAAGGTCGGCGTCAATCAGGCAGACATAGGTTCCGGTGGCTTTCAAGACCCCCGAGTCCCAGCCCGCCGCGAGGCCGCGGTTCTTCTCGTGATGAACCGGGACAACCTCGGGATGTGCCTTCGCCAGGGCGTCGATGACGATCCCGGTCTCATCGCGGCTTCCGTCGTTCACCAGAACGATCTCGCCCCGGACCTTCCGCTTCTCGAAGACACTCAGAAGGCGGGCCACGAGCTCGGGCAGATTCCCTGCCTCGTTGTAGCAGGGCACGACGACCGACAGTTCGACTGAACTCACAGGGGCTGAGCGCGGATCCAGTCCCACGTGTCTTTCAGTCCTTCCTCAAGACCAATCGAGGAGCGGAACGAGAGCAGGCTCGCCGCCTGCAAGGTGTCCGCCACCCGACAACTACCCGCCGTGTTATCCGCCTCGTCGAAGATCGGATCGAGATGCGTGCCCGCCGCCTGCATCATGGCCTTCGTGAGTTCGTTCACGGACAGGCCCCCGCCCGAACCCACGTTCACGACCCGGCCGTTCACGTTGCTGGACATGGCGAGGAGGGAGGCGCGGGCGATGTCGTCCACGTGCGAGTAGTCGAGCGATTGCTCGCCGTCCCCGTGGATGATGGGCCGCTCATTTCGGCGGAGGCGCTCGAAGTTTGAAACCACGACACTCTTGTATCCCGTGCCCACGTATTGTCGCGGGCCGTATACAAAGAAGTAGCGCAAAGAGACGGCCGCGAAATCGCCTCGTCTGCAGGCCGCTTCCACCAGGTTCTCCCCGGCGAGTTTTGTCGTGCCGTACAGGGTGTGGGGGTGGCACGGTTCGCTTTCGACCATCGGCGGGCCCGACATCCGGCCATAGGCGTAGAGGGATGAGGAAAAAATGAGCTTGTGGATGCCGGCGATCCGGCCCGCTTCGACGACGTCGCGGGTGCCAAGGACGTTGGTCAGGACGAGGTCGCGCGGGGAGTCGAGAGAGGGGCGGTGTTTTTCGGCGGCCAGGTGAAACACGCCATCGAGGCCTCGGAATTGCCGGGTCAGGGTTTCGACGGGGATCTCCCCCAGGGTGGTTTCGACAAAGACGAGCCGAGGGTCGTCGGGCAGGCGTTCTCGTCGGCCCGCTTTCAGCGAATCGAGGACCACCACGCGGTCGGCGCCCTGTTCGAGCAGTTGACGCACCACGGTCGCGCCAATGAAGCCGCAGCCGCCGGTGACCGCGAAAGTTGCGTTTGGAATCTCGACCGCAGGCATGGGGAAACCCGAACTCTATCCAAGAACGAGCCGAGACCACCGCTCGAAGTGCCCGAACTGCATCCAGACCCCGGTTGACACGAGTCCTGCGGCGATGAGCCAGCGAGCTGAAGGCGACTCGATTTGCCCCACCGCCACCGCGGCCAGGATCGCGAAAGCTGGTCCCGCGAACTCGATCTCCTTGAGATCCTTGAAGAGGCCGAGGCTCAAGGCCCGCAAAAGGACCAGCGACAGAAAAGCGGCGGCGTACGCTTTCACCACCACGGCCGCGGGGTCCTTCCGGCGGGCGATGAGCCCGAGGCCGGCCAGGGCGAAGAGAGGAAAGCCGTAACCCGCGAACAGGACGATCCGCGCGAAGGCACCGAGCGGCGAAATGGGCTCGGCCGCCGTGGCCGCGACCGCGGATGGTGACGTGCCCGTACCCGAGAAAATCGCGGGCAGGATTTCCCGAACGAAGGCGCTTGTGAACTCGCCATACATTCCGAACACCACCAGCAGGGCGGCCAACAGCCAGAGTCCAACAACCCGCCATCGGATCGAGGCGGCGATCACCGCCAGCACGACGAGGAAGGCGCTGGTGTTGAAGAGACTTGAGACATAGGTCACGAACGTGGCGAGGGTCGCGGCGAAGACCAGGGCGGTGGCCTTGCCGTCTTTCGGCTTCTCGACCAGCCGAACCGCCAGGACCACCACCAGCAAGTCGAGAGCGTGACCGGCCACCGTCGACCACATCGCGTACAGCATCCGACTGGTGAGGATCGGAAACGCGAATGTGAACCACGCGGCCAGAAAAGCCGCGTCCGGCAGCAGAAGCCGGGCGAGGATAAAGGCGAGTGCCACCTCGGCCGCCGCGGCGAAGAGTGCCGTGTGCTTGATCGCGCGCACGACGAGGTCGCGGTCCGGGGGAAGAGCCGTGAACGGAACGTAGAAAACCGGAGAGTAGGGGAAGGCGTACTTTTTGCCTGCCACGATGCGCGGATATCCCACCCCGAGGTCAACCTGGGCGCGACGCGAGCGCTCCATCAGCGAGCCTTCGTAGCTGCGCAACGCGCCCACATAGCGGTCGTTCTGGCGGACGTCGTTGTAGAAGTACGCCGGGTGGAAGAGGAAGGCGCCTTTCAGCAGAACCCCAGCGGTCACGGCCAGCACCGCGCCTGGATGACCCCGGAACAGGCGGGCGGCGACGAAAGAGAAGATGAGAACGGGCACCGAAACGTCTCGCATCGAGTGCACGAATCCGAAGGGATCCACCGCGGCGAAAGCCGCGAGGAGGATCGAGATGAGTGCGCTTGCGCCAACCGCGACACTCAAAGAGGCACCGGAGACGAGAACGGCGACAAAGATCCCGGGAGGCAGGACCCAGACCGTCCATTCGCGTACCGGAATCCGCCAACGCGCTCCGTCGATGCGAATCCAGTCGAGGGCCATCCCCAGGTTGGGATCGTCGCTCGTGAGTTCGAGGTTCAACGGTCCCGCGGGCAGAGGTGCTTCGACCTGCTGGATCCGCTGTCGGCCGCGCGGCTGTTCGAAAGAAGCGAACGATTTTCCCGCGATGGCAACGGTGATCCGGGTGGGTTCATCGAGATACCGGGCGGCGCGCACCGAGAAGCGCACGGGCGAAGCATCGACCTCGAGTGGAATGTCGAACGCCGCGGCGCCGCGAGTCCAACGCGACGTGGTGGGCGGCGTCTCTTCGCTATCCTCGAAGCCTGAGCCATAACGGCCGGTCGAGGGGCCGATGTCGACCACGATCGGCTCCCGCATGCGTCCCGCGAGATCGAGGAGCAGGGCGAACAAACCGAGCAGGGCAACCGCGAGGAAAGCCGCCGCGCCGCGCCAGTGTCTCAAGGTGTTTCGGCTGACGTCGGTCTCCTCTTGCAGGCTCACGAGGCGGCGATCCTAAACGGTGAATGGCTCGGCGGACGCGCCCGCATCTATATGGCCAGCCGGTGCAAGGGTTCGACCACTTTCTGGAGGGGCTCCTACTTCGCGCCCCAAACCAAGCTCGCTTTGAGGCGGGGATGGTGTCGCCTTCGGCCGAGAGCGAGTCGACGAGATCCCCAAACCCCCAGCGCCGGTCCGCAGCTGAGGCCGCCCGATCTGTTGCCAGATCGCGAGGCGCAGCGCATTCGTGGGCAGTGATCGTGCCCTTCGGGCTACTTCTCCCGCCTCTTCCTGGCCTTCAGAGTTCCCGCTTTCCTCGCGGTCCACCTGCTCTCGATTTCCGCGGCCAACAGAGACTGGATGTCGAGGTCGTCCCTCAGGAGTCGGAAGGTCTCAAATGCCTGGTCGAAGATCTCTTCTTCGCCTTGGAGGACCTGGAGGAGCACGTGAATCGATGCCCGCCGATGCGCCCTTTGTCGCCAGACGTAACCGGTACCAGTGTCGCGCATGGTTCCCGAGCGACCGAGCAGGTCCTTTGAGTCCTCGTTGGTGTTGACCTTATAGCCCTTCGGAAGGCGTTGGAGAGCGCCCTTGTCCGGAGCGCAGATCAGGGCGAGGCCGCCCAGGTCATACGCCAGAATCGTGGTCACGCCCGGGCCGTCCACATTCGTCGTGGCTTCGAAGCCCGAGGGGACGGTGAGTTCGGCGATCACCTCACCGCCGAGTTCCCAGGTGTAAGTCTCCGAGCCGCGCAGGATCCTCTCCAATTTCTTCTCGATCACCAGAAGCCTTGCCTCTTCCTTCGCTTCCTCGATTTCCGAGAGCTCTTCCTGGCCGGGCACGAGACCCTTCCGGACCGCAGCGTTGAAGGCCTTCTCCGTAGTGAGCGCGTATGCCGGGATCGGTCCCCAGGCCATCCGGTGGAGTTCGAAAAAGCGCAGCGGCGAACCCTGTGCGAGGAGCGCCTCGTTGATTGCGGCGACGAACGACGGCTTCAGGTCGTCGGCTTGGGCGGGCAGATCGAGTTCCACTCTCGACGATTTCGAACCGAAGACGAAGCGGATCCGGTCTGCCTTTACCGTCTCCTCGAACGCCTCGATCGAGATGGCTCCCTGGCCCGCGGTCACGAACTGACGGAGCAACGCGGTATAGGGTTTGTCGTCGAGAAGATAGATGCCATCGCAGACCATCGCGGCGAGGCCTTGATGCGCCGGCGCTTCTTTCTCTTCCGAAGCCTTCATTGCTGCGAGCACGGAGCGTGCGAAGGACCGCGGCAAGTCGTCGAACCAGCCGCAGTTTTTCAAGCCCCCGAAGATCGCGTCAGCCCTGCCCGGGTCTTCGTCGTGCGTCATGAGCGAGGCTCGAGGCAGGAGAGGCGGTGGAACCCGCTTCGGTGATACGCACGGCCGTCGAGGCAGACAACTTCACTGAACTTGTGCGCCCCCGGTAAATGAAAGTTGAAGACGTATTCCCCCTTGTCGCGGGTGAACCCGAAGAGAGCGCCATTCTCCGCGCCAATGAAGACGTGCGTTTCCGAAACGAATGCGACGTTGCTGGGCCCCGCCCTCTGAAGACTCTTCGGCAACGTCCGATTCAAGCTGGCCTTGAAGATCGACTTTCCGGTCTTCGCGTCGGTTACGCTGTAATCCCCGCCCCAACTGCACTGGTAAATTCGTCCTTGGTACACGTAGGGGACCCCGCCCGCCGAGTTCACCCGCCAGCGATTCCTCCCGGTGGACGGATCGATGCACAGGAGGTCTCCGACCCAGGCGATCAAGCCGTCCGCGGCGACGGTCAGGAAATTCCCATCCCCCAGTGCTTGGAGGTCCGCTCTCGACCAGAGCTCGTTCCCGGTCTTGATGTTTCGGGCCGTGGTCGTCGCTTCACTCGCGCCGGCCTTGCCGACCTGGTAAACGAGCAGCTCGCTCAGGGCTGTGAGAGCGGACGCCTTGTTCGGGCCAAGAGGAGTCGACCAGAGTCCCTGCGACGTTTTCCAGTCCCAGGCGTAAACGGCGGTCGCGTCGTACTCGTAGTTCCACGCTTGAGCGACCAGGGTTCCGTTCTCGACGACGCAGGACTCCACGGCTCCGGTCCGCATTCGGTAAACGAGCTCTCCGGTGCGGAGGCTGAAGCGCCGCAGCTCGTCGCCTTCGCAAGTCATGACGTATCCGTCGTGCAGCACGAGAGGCTGATTCGCCTTGCGCTTCCAGAGTACCTGTCGCGTTGTGGGATCGATCGCAAGAAGTTTCCCCTTGTGGTGTCCGATGAGGAGGCCGTCCATCCCGAGGATTGGGGGTCTCGACCCCCATGGGAAATCGAGGGCAACGTTCCACGCCTCGCGCAGCGGGGCGGCGAGAGAGACGGGGCCAGGCGCCTCGTGAGAGACGGATCCTCGCTCGGTGGGGAAGGCGCCGGTCATTGCCTTCCTCCTCCTCCCCACCTAATCTTCGGAAACTTCTTCGGCCGCCAGTCGGAATGTCGGCGGGCTGCGGCTGCGAGCTTCTTGTTTCCGCTGTAGATGAACGCCGCCGCCATCAGGTCGGGTTCGGGGGCGTCCCTGAAGGCTTTCTCCAAACCGGCCTCGGTTCCGGGCTCTCCCCTCGCGAGGAGGAATTCCCAAATAACTGCGGCCACTGTGCCATCCCCGCGTCGCGCTGCTGCGATCAACGCGGCCTTGCTGGGTTCATCGTCGCGCCTAGCGAGCCACCTTGCGGCGCACATCCGCGCGGGCATGGACCGATCCCGCAATCCGGCACGGAATAAACGGTGGAGCACCTTTTCGTTTCGCGATTCGAGTGCCGAAAGGATCGCGAACCTCGGATTTGGTCTCTGCTTAAAGGCCTCAATGAGCGTCGGCAGCACGAGATCGAAGGGAAGCTTCGCGAGCGCACTCGATGCGAGGGACGCAACATCGGGATCGACGTGGGAGAGGGCGACCGTAAGTTCGGGAATGACGTGAACGGGCCTCAGCTTCGTGAGCGCGTAGGCCGCCTGCCCACGGAGATGCCCCTTTGGGTGGTTCAACAAACGGGCGATCGCGCGCTGGGCCTTCTCGGTCTTGATGCCCACCAAGGAGTCCACACAATCGCCGTCGAAGACGCGTTCGTCGTCGACCATGGCCTCGATACGCTCAACCAGGGCGTCGCCGTTGGGCGTGCCCGCCGCCTTCACCGCGTCCGTGGCGACCCATCTCGAGTAGTCGTCGAGCGCGATCAACAACCAGGGCACCGCGGAGGAATTCTTCTCAAGATGCCTTCCGAGCGCGGTCGCGGCCGATCGACGCACGGTCGAGGTTGGATCAGCGAGCGCCTTCGAAAGCCAGGTAAGAGACTTCTCGTTGACTTTCGAAGCCAACACTCCGACGGCGGTAGCGCGCGTTTCGGCAATCGGGGAGAAAAGATCCTTCTCGATGGAACCCGTAGGCTGCGGCTTAGTCGGAGCCTCAGGGGTTGGAGCGAGTGCCGCCCGATGAGCCGCGTCCGTGGAGAGGCCCGCGACGGCCATGGCGTGGGCAGCCGCCGACCGGACTTTTCGATTGTGATCGAGCGATGCACGGCCGAGGGGCGCGAGGCGACGAGGGTCATCCGTCGTTCCAAGAATCGCGGTCGCGATCGCCCGAACCTCGGCGTCGGGATCCATGAGCGCTGAGACCGCGTGCGCGAAAACTCCCGGATCGCCCGCGCCACGGAGTCGGGCGATCGCGCGACGCCTGACTTCTACCCGCATGTGCCGCAGGCCACGAAGGGCGTCCCAAAGACTCTCGTCGCGCGGCGCGGTCAACCGTTTCTCGTCGTCCTCCTCGGTCCAGGCCGGATCCGGGGATGGGACGGTTTTGACGGCCGGGGCCTTGACTCGAAGGCTCGCGGACACTCTCTGTGCGCGTTCGCCTTCATCTAGCCACACCGCGAGGCTGTGGTCTTTGTGCTTTGCGACGAAGGCCCACACATCGTCGAGGAATTCGAACGGGGAACCCGCGCGATAGATGTGTTCGTCGATGTTCTCGCTTCCCGCGAGGAACGTCTTCACGTCCTCGGCAGTGAGGGTCCGCCTCGTGAACGGGCGAAGGGGCGTAGAGCCCGTTGAGCGCGCCGTCTTGTCGCATTTTGCGCAGTGGACGACATGGAAGGAGTCCACAAACTTTCCCTTTTTCCAGCGGAACGTACGAGGCTCGCCCGCCCCCTCGTCCTCGTCCTCGTCCGAGTCAACCTCCCC
The DNA here is from genome assembly GCA_964520805.1 of uncultured Acidobacteriota bacterium. GTDB lineage: Bacteria > Acidobacteriota > Vicinamibacteria > Fen-336 > JAGNNV01 > JAGNNV01. The sequence continues at coordinate 12,420 of CAZFQH010000006.1, forward strand.
GTCATCTCCTTCCGCCACGCCGTCGCCCAGAAGTCGGACGGGGTGACCCCGATGGGCCTCGAGGAAGGCTGCCGTCGCCTCCAGCTCTTCGGAGAGCAGACCCACCGCGGCGCAGGCCGCGTGAATGAGGCCGAAGGGCCTCAGGCCACGGCGCCTCGCCTTCTGTTCCAGGGACGGCGCGCCGATATGACCGAAGTCTCCGATTTCCAGAGCTTCAATGCCGCACTTTGCGCATTCAAGGGAATAGGTCACGCCCATGGCAGTGTGAGCCGGATAGTAGCTGCTCCTGAGTGGAGAAGGACTCGAGTGGGTGACTGGAATCTCGGAATTTCTGACTCAAGACTTCACGGAAGGCGAGAAATCGAGATCTCCGCTTACCATTGATCCTCCCCGTGATCACGACCATCGACGAACTTTGAGGGTGCCTGACTCTCTAACTCTGTGAGATCTTCGTCCCTAAAGAAAGTGATTGGCGTAGCTGCGCCCGTCCTCCTCCTCGTGGGAATGGTCGCTTGGGTTCTGCTCGATCGCCGCGTGGAGCGGGCGCTTGAAGTCCCTCCTGCGAACGAACAACCAGTGGAGTTCATTCCGGTCGCCGAGCGACCCGTGCTTCCTTTCTGGGGCGGCGAAGACGTCGACTCGGTGACTGCCCTGCCTGGAGGGATCTACATCGCGGGTGCGGCGGGCGTTTCCCGGCTTGCGACCTCCCCCAATTCCGCGGGGCGCGGCCTGACTCGCGTCGATGTCTCGATGCCCCTGCCCACCCGCCGCGCCGCCGTGATGTCGGCTTGGCGTACCGACCTCGTGGTCGGACTTGGCCTTGAGGGCCTGTTCGTCTATCGCGATGGCTCCTGGTCGGAGTTGAGGTCGGGATTTGGGACACTCCACGTCCGGGCTCTTGCGGAAACTCCCGCGGGGGAGCTCTGGATCGGGGCGCGTGAAGGTTTGTTCCGGATCGGCTTCGGCGAGCGGATCCTGGTGCGACTTCACACCTCGCCGGTGCGATCGATCGCCCTGGCGGAGGGCGGCCGCGTCGTCCACGGCGGCGAGACTGGTCTTTTCGTCACGCAAGGGGGAGCGACTCGATCGATCCGGATCGAAGGGGTCGAAACGCCCTGGGTGGACACGGTGGCTATCTTCGCGGGCCGCATCTCTGCGTCGACGCCCCAAGGAGTCTTCGCGGCCGGCCACGATGCGGTCCTGCGCTCTGTTCCGAATGGCGGGGCGATCGGGTCGATGGCCGTTCTTGGCGACCACCTCTTCGCCACGGCGGACCCTCCGGAGGCCTCGGTGCGTCGTTTCGACAATGCGGGCGGGCTTCAGGTCGAGCGCCTGCCCTCGGCGGTTCGGCGCGTGTTTGCCGTGGGGGATCGGCTCCTCGCGGACACCGAGAACGGCCTGGCCGAGAGATCGGATGGCGCGTGGCGAGTGATCTCGAAACGGCGACAGCAGGAGAGTTTCGGCAACGCGCATATAGGCGCTCTGGCCGCCTACCGCGGCCGCGTCGTCGCCGGCTTCTTCGATGGCGGTCTCGCCGAACTGCTCCCTGAACCCGGGACCTCCCCCGGGGTCTCCCCCGGGATCTCCGAGGATGGGGTCCTGGGCAAGAACGCCGACGCCATGATTCTGCGATCCCTTCCCGATTCCTCGGCGGTCTGGGCGGTCAACGGCCTGCTCGATGCCGGTGGTGTCCTTCATGTGGCGAGTCTCCGCGGCGCCTTTCGCTTCGACGGTTCAGGCCTGGCTCTGGTGAAAGGCTCCGGTGCGGCTTTTTCGCTGGCCGTGACGCGCGGCGGTGTGGCGATTGGTTATGGCGAAGGTGTCCTCCTGCCCGAGCGTCGGCTCCTCTCCGCGTTTCACGGCCTTCCGGGCAACCAGGCTACCGCTCTCGCCGCGGCCGAAACCGGGCTGCTGGTGGGAACACTGTCGGGCCTCGGCTATATCGAGGGCCTTCGGGTGCGCTGGCGCGTGGCCTCCGGTGAAGGGAAGCTGCCTCATCCGTGGGTCACCGCGATCCTGCCGGTCGAAGGCAGCGTTCTCGTCGGCACCTACGGAGGCGGCCTGACGCGGCGCAAGGGCGGAATGTCGGATGCCGGCGATTGGCAGCCGTTTGTCGAAACCCAGGGCCTGAAGGTCAACACCGGCTGCCTCGTGGCCGCCGGCGGACGAATCTACGCGGGAACGGACGGTACCGGTCTCTTCCGACTGTCGGTGGACGGAACGCGGTTCGAAAGGCTTAAGCTCTCCCTGCCGTCGCCGCGGGTGACCGCACTTTTCGAGTGGGGCGGATTTCTCTACATTGGGACGGACGAAGGGTTGACACGATGGCCGGTCGAGCGAGACGTCATGCCATGAGACCGCAGATCATCCGCCTTCTGCTCGGCGTCGCTCTTCTGGCCCGGGCCGAAGGCACCGAAGCGCAATCCGGTCTTCTCGTGCCCACGAGTACGGGCCGGCCCGATGCGACCGTGCTCTCGCTGCGCGAGATGACCATCGATGTCTCCATCGCACGCGGGTATGCCCGTGTGAACGTGCGTCAGATCTTTGAGAACCACACGAGCGAAATCCAGGAAGGAACCTACCGCTTCGCTCTTGCACCCACTGCGGCGATCGGCGACTTCGCGGTGTGGGATGGGCTGATCCGGATTCCCGGCGTGATTCTCGAAAAGCGCCGTGCGCGCGCCATCTACGAGGCCTTGACCACCCAGCGCATTGATCCCGGCCTGCTTCAGCAGGGCGAAGAGGACGATCGCGGGGCGGGCGACGGCGCCGCCCGCCCCGCGCCATCCGGAGCCGCTCCTTTTTCTGTGAAGGTGGCCCCGATTCCCGCGAAGGCCACGAAGCGCCTGGAACTCCAGTTTCAGCAGGAGATCAAGATCGTGGGGCTTCGCGGTGAGTTCCGGATGGCTCTCTCACCCGTCGATGGCGAGCCGCTGGTGGCGCGGGCCCTGCGGATCCGGGTCGGCCTGAACGGCCTGATCCACGAGGCCACAGCGAATGGTTTACCCGTTCGGCCGTCCGCCGACGGAGTGACGTTCGAGGGGACGAACGTGACCCTCGATCGCGATTTACTCGTCCGCTTCAAGCTACGCGACGAGACGCCACTCAAGTTCTCGGCCTTTCGCAATCCGGATGGCCGGATGCCGGATGGATTGGCTCTTGCCCCCTGGGAGCGGCCTTCCGACATTCCCCTTGAGAAGGATGGCTTTTTCCTCACCGAGGTGCTGCCGCCCTCCTCTTCCGCAGATGCGCCCGGCGCCGCGAAGACCGCAGTGTCCGCCGGGCGTGGTGCCCTTTCCGTGGCCGTCCTCTTCGACACCTCTTTGTCTCACCGCTTCGCGGGCCTTGAAACCTCGTACGCGCGCCTCACGCGTCTTCTCGAGACGCTGACGCCTGAGGACAAGTTCGCTCTTGTTCCTTTCGACGCCACCATCGATGCACCGTCTGGCCTCGCCAGTGCCATCGATATGATCAAGACCACCTCGCTGGAGCGGCTTCGGCAACGCCCGCTGTCTCCAGGTACGAATATCCTCGACGCCCTGCGCGCCGCGCAGAAACTGTTGGGCGACGGCGACAAAGGCCGTCTCGTGCTCTTTACCGACGGAGTCGCCATGCCGTCCTCCCGCGACCTCGATGCCGCGCGGAAGAAGACACCTCTCTATGTAAGCGTCGCGACACCAGATGCGGGCGCGCCTCTTCGCGCGACGGCGAGTGGCGTCGTGACTGCGCTCTCGTCGGAGAGCGAAACCGACCTCTTTTTTGAGCGCATCCTGAGCCCGGCGAGGACGTCCACCGCGACCTCGCCCGCGGTGACCAATGAGGGAGCCCTTCGCGTGACCGCGGGCGATCCGGGCCTGCGCGACATTTACCCGGTGATGGTCCAGCCTCCGTCTCCTTTGTCGCTGTCGGGTTTCATTGGCCGCTATTCGAAACCCGCGCCGGAGGTTCGACTCGCCCTCGCCTCCGGCATCATGCCGCGCAGTGCCAGCACCCTCACCGTGGCGTTCCCCGAGCGGGCCCTTGAGGCTCGCGATCTTCCCAGGCGCTGGGCGCGCGCCCGGGTCGACGATCTCCTCCGCCGTATCGAGGCCGAAGGGGAACGCCGCGAATGGGTGGACGAAATCATCGAACTCTCTCGCCGCTACAAGTTCGTGACCCCTTACACCGCGTTCCTCGCCGCACCACGATCGCTGCTGCGCCCGCGCCGCATTCAGCCCGGCGACCCCGTTCTGCGCGTGGAGTGCGACGAGGGCACGGTCATGGCCACCGCCCTTTTTCCGTTCGGCTTGAAGTTGCCCCTCGTCAAACGGAAGCACTCGAATCTCTTCGAGGGACGTTTCCTGGTACCCGAGTCGCTCAAGGATGGACGCTACGCGGTTCAGATCGTGATGCGCGATCGCAGTGGACTCACCGCGACCGAATCGAAGACTTTCGTGATCGACGGCCGCGCGCCCCAGATCACGCCAAGCGTGCCCAAGGTCGCCCGCGTCGGCGATGAGATCGTCCTCACCGCGGCCACGGACGATGACGTCATCTTCCTTTCTGCCCGCGTGGGAAATCTTCCGCCGGTGCCGCTGCGCTGGGACAAAGCCGCGAATGCGTCCACTGGGCGTTTGCGCCTGCCCGCTTCCGTCCTGGGCGTGCAAGAGGTGGTCTTCGAAGCGGTGGATCAGGCGAAAAATGTGGGCTTCGGACGGGCCCGGATGGAGGTCCGCCAGTGAGGCCCTTTGCAATGACCCTCGGTCGAACGGGTGTCCTGACCCTCGCGGGTGCCCTGCTGCTTGGCGCGGCGCCCAGGCCGATGCTTACCTGGGAGGACCTGACCGAGATCGATTGGCTCTACGAAATCGCCACTCGCTTCTCGCTCGTCGACAAGCACCGCGTCCACTACAAGACCCCGACCGCCGAGCTTGCGACACTTCTCGATGCGAGGACCGAGCCCGAAGCACTTCGCCATCTGGCCCAGGCACAGATGGATCTGGGTCAGCGCGAAAAAGCCCTCGCCACCATGGACCGCTGGGCCGCCGCCGATTCTTCGAACTCCGGTTCCGGCTGGGATGAGGCCGCGCGCTGGGCCTGGTCTTACGGGGCTCACTCCCGCGCCTTCGAGTTCGCCGACAAAGCCGTACCGGGTCTTAAGGGTGACGCGCAGAGAGACCTCGCCAACCTCCGCGTCGAATGGGCCACAGCGCAGCCCTCCTTGCGCGACCGTCGCGACATGCAGCGCGCCGCGATGGAACTCAACACCACCGGCTGGGCGACCGCCTATACCTGGGTTTCAAACGACATCGACGCGGACAATCTCCACGAAGCCGAGACGGGCCTTGGCCATCTTCCGAAAAACACTCCGGCTGAGGCCGGCCTCGTTCTTCGAACCCGGCTTCGAGTGGCCCAGCTTCGGGGCTCCGAGGTTCTGACCGACCTCGAAGGTGCTCTTGAGCAAAACCCACGCCGTGGTCGCCTCTTCGCCGCGGCTTTCGTCAGCGCCGTCGATCAGGGAGCGCGGTCCCGGCCCGAGGAGTGGCGTCAAACCCTCGCTTCCCGGTTTGATACACCGGCCCTGATCCGGCTCTTCACCTATTTCAGGGGCCAACAGCGTGGCGACGCCTGCCTCGCCCTTCTCCAACAGGTGGATCGGCGATTTCAGAAGGATCTGGGTCGCGCCGGTTGGGCCCTGGTATCGGCGCTCTATTCGGAGATCGACGCGGTTCCCGAGGCCTTCCGTGCCCGCCTGGCCGCCGCCACTTTCGCGGATTCAAAGAGTGCGGAGTCGGATCTTGCGGAACTCACGCGCATCGCACTGCGCGCGTCGGGCCGGCCTCTGGCCTGGGGTCACTATTCGGATGCCGACTACCGCTTCGTGGCGCGCATGGATCCGACTCCCGGCTTCTGGACGGGCGGTCTGTCACTCCTGCTCACGGGTCAGGACTGGACCGAAGCTCTGGGCCGGCTCGAAGCCGAGTCGATTCCCGAGCGCACCTTTGGCGCGGCCCGCGCTCTTCTCGCCGAACTCGCGAAACGCAATCCCGCGAATCCGGAGATCCCGGCCCTGAAGACCGACATCATGCAACGCCATGTGGACCGGGGCGAAGGCCGAGAAGCGCTCGCTCTACTCAAGGAGATCGAGGCCACGGGATCGGCCACGGCGAAGCAGAGAGCGCAGCAGCTCGGTCTACTGGCGTTGCGCCAAACCCGAGGAACTCTCGCCGAAGAGATCCGGCTCTACAAGGCGCAGCTTCGGTATCTGGCCGAGGATGGTTCCAAGCCGGAGATTTCCCGGGAGGGCGGCGCACCCGACGCACAATTCTCAACCGGTGATTTTCCCGAGCTGGATGAGGTCGCAGGCGACACTGCCGAAGCCCGGCATCGCCGATACAAACCCCTTCTCGATGAAGCGGTGAACCGGCTGGAAGATCGCGACAAGACCCACCGAAGTTCCATAGCGCTGTTGCTGGCCGAGATGGACCGGCTGAAAGACGCCGAGAGTCTGTGGCTTCAGCTCGCCAATCGTCTCGACGCGTGGAATCTCGACGATGAGCTGGCGCCCCGGTACGAGGCGGCCCTCACGCGATTCAACGACGCCTCCTGGTGGAACCGGCTGGCTCGCATCCTCACCCGCCAAAAGCGCCAGGTCGAACTCCGAAGTCTTGCCGAGAAGATTGCGGCCACCTTCCGGGGCTCCGAGATGTTCGAGCGATCGTCCGACGCCAACATCCGCCTCGAGATTCCCGAGCAGCCGAAAGTCGGCACCCGCACGCGCCTGGTGCCGTGGGGTGACTGGGTGGTCCTGAAGGCGCTCGAGCGCTTTCCACACAGTCCGACGGTTCTCCACGCCGCCGAGGGGCGTCTGGTCAAGGCCTCAGTCTGGGCGCGCTCGAGTGCTTCCGCGACCAACGCCCGACAGCCCGCGGTGGTTGAAGATTCCCTGCTCGCCGAACGTCGATGGGCCATTTTCGCGGTGGATGCTTCGGTGCGGGAGGCGTACTTCTCCGGACTTATGAAGGACAATGCGATCGAGGCGAAGCTCGCCGCAGTAGAACGCGCGGCCTCGCGAACTCCGGTTGACGACATCATCCTGGTCGAAGGGTATGCCCGCCTGTCCCTCTTCGAAAAAGCAGCATCCGCGGCGTCCCGCCTCTCCGCGGCTTATCCGGGCGAAGAGCCCGTGGCCCGACAGGCGCTTCAGATCCACCGTTCGCTGGCCGGACTCGATCTTGCTCACGAAGCGCCCGCGAAGGCGGTGGTCGACCGCGCCGTCCCCGCCCTGGTCGATCCGAACCCCCTCATCACCGAACTCGGCGAACTCTACGAAGAGACCGGCCGGCCCGAGATCGCACTCAGTGTTTGGAAGGCGCTGCTCACGCGCGACCCGCGGCAGGAGGAAAGGATCAAGGAAACTGCCACCCTCCTATGGGACTACGGCCATATGAAGGAAGCCCTCGATACCATCGAAACCGGTCGCAAGCAGATGAGCCGGCCACGGATGCTCGCATTCGAGGCCGGGGTTTTGCGTGAAGAAGTGAAGGACATCGAGGGCGCGATCCGCGAGTATCTGGACGCGGTGCGACCCGAGGCCGACCTCGCAGGCTGCTACTGCTCGGGCTTCGAGAACGACCAGAGATCCTTGCGGCGTCTCGCCCAGTGGATGGGCCGCGAACGCGTGTTGAAGCGTGTGCTCGGGACGGTCGAATCGCTCAGGCCCGGAAATGAGGCTGACGAGAAGACGCTCGTCGCCCTCTGGCCCCTCGGCTCGATTTCGACTCCGACCCCGGGGATCGAGGGCGACGCGGATGATTGGATCGATGGCATGGATCAGCCGAATGATCCGGTGGGCCGCGCGGAGAGGGAGGAAAAGCGGCTTGCGGCTCGCGGCAGTGAACACGCGGGCATCGCGAAAGTGGCGCAGGCTCTGGTGGCGCGCGCCACCGCGATGACTCCCGCCGCCACCACGGGGAAGTTCCTGAGTGCCCTCCAGAACCAGGCGGAGAGTTACCCGGCTTCCGCGTGGGCGGCCACCGACGCCCGGGCGCGTTTCTTTACCGGAATTGTGGCGCGTCAGGCCGAACTCGCTCCCACCATCGAGGAAAGACTACGGCTTGAGATCGATCTCGCCCAGCGATTGGCGAGCGAGGGTCGGATGGGCGAGGCCGATGTTCTGTGGAACGCGCTCTCGACTCGGATCGAGACGCTGCCGGAGAGCGCTTCCAAGATCCAGGCGCTGGTGGCTCGCGCCGCATTTGTGGAACGTAATCGCGGATTTGAGAAGGCGCGCGGTTCCTGGGACGTTCTCATCGGGAAATACCCCTGGAGCCTCGGCGTCATCGAGGATCGCATCGCCTTCCTCCGTCGCCACGGCCGCGCCGTCGAGGCTCGTCAGGCCCTCGAGGAAGCGACCGTCCGCGCCGCCACGGGCCACCTCGTTCCCCTCCTGACGCGCCTGGTGTCCGAATCGCTTTTGGAAAAGGACCTCCCGCGGGCCTCGAAAACCCTAGGCCGCCTGATGAACACGACCTCGCTCACGGACGACGAACGGCTGGGTGCGGTCTCCCTTCAGGCCCGGCTCAGTTTCCAGCAGGACGCTTCGTTTGGGGCGGTGGCCTTCGCGAACACCGAGGCCGCGAAGTTCAAGCCGGAACTGCGCGCTCAGGTTTTCGCCGAGATCGCCCGCGCCGCCGCGGTCGAAAAGGCCTACGCCACTTCGGTTTCCGTCTGGATCGAAGCCTTGAACCGCAGCACGCAGCGCGACTGGCTGAAGGAAGCGTCGCGGGCCGCGCGCCAGACCGGAAAGCCCGAAGTTCTCGTTTCGTTCTTCGAAAAACAGCAGCAGCGCTCGCCCCGACGACGCTTTCGTGAATAAGTGGTGGAACTTCATCGAACGCTCGCATCTTGAAGCACCCTTGCGTCATCGCATCGCCCAGCGCTTCGCCCGCCAAGTCACCGGTCCGTGGACTCAGGACACTCCCGCCGATCTGTTGGATGAGGCCGCCGAACGGGTTCTCGTCAGTGCGGCACGAGCCGATGGGACCGGCAGCGACTATCGCGTCCGCGGTCCGGATCTGGAGGCCCTCTGGGTCGCTCACCTCGTCCGCTTCGACCGCGCCACCGAACTTGCGAGCGTCCTCGCCCCTCGGTTTGAGACCCTGCTCCAGACCGTCCGCGGCAGTTCGAGCATTAACGCTCAGAGCCCGCGAGTGCCGTGGACCTCCTGGCTTGATTCGAAGGCCGCTTTTGAAACTTTCGTCCGCGGTCTCAAGTCCCAGCCCGACCTGGCGGCGAACCTTTCCGCGGTTTTCGAGAACCGCCGGCTCTGGGATCGGCTCTGGGCCATCGGCGCGCGCGGGTGGGAGGCGTCGCACCTGTTGCCGCAGCTCACACCGCAGTCGCGTGTGACCTGGCTGTCGTTCTGGGAGCGGCCGGTGGTCAACGCGGCCAACGTCGAGGATCCCGTCCTCGTCGCCCGCCGCGACACTCTCACCGAAACATCCCTGGCGCTCAGCGCGTTCCTTGGCGACACCGCCCCACCCGCCCAGGCTCCGAGTCCCATTGCCGCGAAACTGCTGGGCCCAAGCATCCTGGGCGACATTCTCGGCGCCGATGCGACGTTCACCTGGACCCCATTCAGGCTCCGCACCAACCTGTCGGGCGATTCGATCGAGACGGGCGAGGATCGAGTGAGCGGCCGTGGTATCGACACCCTGCGTTTCCCCGGCGCCTTGTGGGGGGAACGGCCCGGCCTTCCGTGGTACGCCCTTCAGGCCTACACGCGGTATCGCGCCAACGATCCTTCCGCGATTGACGTGGCCGCGGAATGGCCGGAATCCGGGGGCGAAACCGAGCGGGCTTTGTTGACGGCGCGTCTTGCTCTGGCCCTTAAAGGACCTGCTGAGGCGCTCGCCCAGATCGACCGATTCGGCCTGAGCACGTCGGATCCGGAGTTGCTGCGTTTCCGGTTGAGACTGCTGATCGATGCGGGTCGCAAGGCCGAAGCCGCCGAGGTCTTAAAGCGCCGACTCATTGCCGATCAGAAGCGGTTGAGCGAGGAGTCGCTGCGTTCCCACACCGCACTCGCCGAGGATCTCGGTCTGCCGGCTCCGCGGTCGGTCTTGGATTCCTCGGTGCCGGTCCTGCCTGCCCTTCTGGCCTTCATCTATGACTCCGAGGGTGCCGCGGCCGGCCGAAGGTTCCGCACCGACGATGTCGTCGGTTTCCGTGCCGCCCTTTCGGCTCGGTGGAGCGAGAAGGCCGCGACGCTCAGTGCCGCCGACGTCCGCCTCTGGCTCACGGAGTTATGGGCGAACGAATCGGCGATGCTGCCCGAGGCGGGCCTCGCTCGCCTGGGAGACTTCTGGCCGGCCGCCGCCGCCTGGGCCGGGACGGTTCCCGCTCTGGATCGCGCTCGGGCCGTCGCCGCTATTGATGCGCTGCCCAACACCGCCGGTCTCGACGCCCTCCCCTCGGGTGTAGGCGACGCGTCGGCCCGGCGCGTCCTCACGATCCGCGTGCGTCTCGCGCGTGGGGAGGATGAGTTCGCGGTGGCCCTCTTCAAGTCGTCCTTGTCCGATGGCGACACGACCTCGGCCCTTTCGCTTCGGCCGATATCGATCGAGGCGGAACCGATCGAGCGCGAAGGCGAGGTTGCCCCGGTAAGGACTGGCTGGGATGGCGAAGAAGGAGTGCCAGTGGAACCGGACGCGGGAGTCACCCGCCTCAACGCGCTGCGCGCGCCCTTTGTGGCCGCGGGTAAAGCCGGGCTGGTTCAGTCCCACACCCTGGCCTTTCTGGACGAGCAGATCGAGCAGGAACCGGGGTCGCTTGACCACTGGGGCGTCCGCTTCAGGATCGCGACCCCTGCCGAGCGCCCGGCGATCGCGGACCGACTGACCCGCGCATTCAGACGCGGCGACATTCCGGCCTACCGCCACGGCGAAATTGTCGCGATGCTGGTGCGCGATTCCCCGGAATTGTCGGCGCCTTGGATCGCGCGGGCCCAGGTCTTCTGGGCATCGTTCTACTCAGTCCAACGCCACGCGGACGCGCTGAATCGCTCGGGTCAGCCGCGGGCGGCAGCACTTTTCCTGGCGGAGGCCCGCGGCCGGCTGCTGTTCACGCGGGCCGAAGAAATCCGAGCCTTCGATGTCTGGCGAAGGTCGATCGACGCGGGGGTTGTGGGTCCCGATGCCTGGAAACAGGCGCTTCGTTTCTGGCGGGAGAACGAGGCGACCATCGCCGCCCCGCTTCAGGCGCGGCTCAGGGATCATCCCTTCGACATCCTCTCGGCCCGCGCGTCGCTTCGAAGACCCACTGCGCTCTCGCCGCAGGTCGCCTCCCTCGCCGCGCGCGCGCTGCGCGACGTCTCGGATCTCGGCTTCATCGATGTCGCGAATGACGAGTCGTTCCTGCGCCTGCGGGCCGCGAGGTCGCTCATCGCGACCCCCCGGGCCGCCCGAACCGCTCTTGGCTTCCTCTCCGTGGAATCTCTGACCCAGGATCTCCTGCGCCGCCGTTTCAGGGCCGACGACATCAACGCCGCCCTCGCCGATGTCGCGCGCATCGCCTCGGGGGCAACGGATCGTGCCGAGGTCGTTCGCGCCCTTGATCTTCTTGCCGACCGCAAGTGGTCGGGTGCCAGGGCCTTGCGGGCGGAACTGGCGTCCGCCCTGATCGTCATCGAGCCGCCCACAGTTTCGCACCGAGTGGTCGCGGGACGGTCTTTGCTCTATCGGCCGCGGGATCTCACCTTCGGTCTGATCTCACAGATTGTCCAGGCCGACCTCGCGAGGCGCGCCCCCACGGTTCCAACGACGTCCTCTGAGGTGGCCCGATGATGATTTCCCCTCGAGTGCCTTGGATCGCGGTAGCCCTCGTGCTTTGCGGAGCCGGAGCCTCACCTTCCTGGGCCCAGACCGCGGTCGGATCCAGACTGCCGCTTCCTAAGGCGATGATCCGTCTCGCCATTCCCGATGTCGCGGCTTTCGACGCTGCTCTCGGCGGCGGATTTCGGAAGGCGCTTTACGGCACTCTTCCAGAAGACGACGGTGTGGCGCGTGGTTTCAACCAGAGCCAGGTGGGAGCAAAACTCCAGGACCAGTGGACCCGTTTTCGAGGAGAGCAAGCGCTCTCTTTCCAGACGATCCTCGATCTGCAGGCGAAGTCCGCGGCCCTTGCCGTGCTGAACATCGGCCAGATGGAGATGGTTCTGGTCATGGAGACGCCTCTTGCCGCCCTCCCCGACCTGTTCGAGGCGGGCACGTCGCGAGTCGATCAGGGCAAGAGTTATCACCTGGTGCGAACCGGGGCCGCCGACGAGGGAGCGGACGGCGAGACGCGCATGGGACTCGCCTGGGCCTTCGATTCCGGCCGGCTCATCATCGCCACTTCGGAACGCGCGATGAAGCTGTCGCTCGCCGCCGTGGCCGCGGGCGAACGCTTCGCGCCCAAACTCGCGGGCCTCGCGAGCCTGGAGCTCGACCTGGAAGCCCTCGGAAGCGACCTTTACTTCAAGCGTGATTTCCTCTTCGGTTCGCTCCCCGAAGCTGGGGAGTCCAAAGGGAAGATCAGCGCGGCCTTGCGTCTTGAGTCGGGTCGCCTGGTCGAGGTACGCGAAGGGGATTCCGCCGGAGCGTCCGAACGTGGCGCCACCTTCGACGCTAAGGATGCGGTCGCCAGTGGCTGGATCGGCGATGCCTCGCAGCTTCTCCTCGAACTCCGTCGTGGCCTGATCGAGCCCTTGCCGGTTCCGAGCCAGGGTCCCCAGATGGCCATAGCGCCGCTGCCGTCCGCCAAAGCCGCGACCGCCGAGGACCGCTATGCCACAAGTGTCGAGGTGCCGAAGCCTCAGGGGTCAGGCGTGGCGACCGAGAGCGTCGAGCTTGACGCCTGGGCCGCTCTCCTCTCGGCCCAACCGGTTGAAGGTTTTGGTTACCTTGTGACTCGCGCCAAAACTCTCTTGATGGCGGTGCCGTGGCCCAAAGAGAAAGACGCCGAACTCGCGGCTCTCCTTGAGGCCACGATGACCCGGCGCGGCGCGCGTCTTGCGCCGGTGGTGTCGGACGGCGATACGCGGCAGTATCTGGTGGGGCCGGGCCTGCCGGTTCTCGCCTTCAAACGTGTCGGCGGCTTCGTGTGGCTGGGGCCCACGGTTTCTGACCTGCGGTCCGCGCCCGCGATCTCGTGGAACTCCGAGGTCGTCCGTTTTGCGAAGCTCAATCTGGTCACTGCGCGCGAAGAAGACAAACGCTGGGCGCGCATCGAGGGCCCGCGCTCGTCCGAGAGTGTCCGGCCGCTTTCCGATCGAGTCCTCGGGCTTCTCGGCTGGATGCCCTCAGTGCGTACGCTCGAAGTAGAGCGCCGCGTGACCGGCAGGACGTTCAAAGAGCGTGTGGTCTTCGGAGTCGCTCCGCCTTCCACACCTGCCCCGGTCGCGCCGCCCGCAGTCAAGTAGCAAAGGCTTCCGGGTGTGCGTCACGGTTGCCGACGATCTGAAAGTCCCCGGTGGATACCGGTGGCTGAGTCCATCGAC
>CAZFQH010000006.1:25948-27719 GCA_964520805.1 uncultured Acidobacteriota bacterium
CATCCCTTTCGGACTGCAACGACCCTTGCGCGCTCGACCGCACTCTGGCTGACCTTGTTCGGCGGCGTCGCTCTCCGCGCCGATGATTTCGACGCCTGGGTTTTGAATCGCGGTCAGATCGCAACCCTCGGCGCGCCGGTCGAGAAGAGACTGAAGGTGGGGTCCCTCCAGAAGCCCTTCCTGGTCCGCGCCTGGGCCTCCATGCATCCCCACGAGCCAGTCCCCCGGGCCCTCTGCGCGCCCACCTCAGGCTGTTGGCGACCCACAGGACACGGCACCCTCGATCTTCGTGGCGCAATCCGGGAGTCGTGCAACACCTACTTTCGTCAGATGGCCCGGGAGACGCCGCCCGCTGCGATCCGCGAGGCGTTCGAACGAGCCGGTTTTACCTGGACGGGCGATGTCAGCGACGCCGAGGCGATCGGCCTGCCCGGACCCGCCGGCTTCACCGTCGCGCCCGAACGCCTGCTCTCGAGCTACACCGACCTTGTGCGCACGCCGTGGGTGGAACGCGATGACATTCGGAGGGAACTGATCGAGGGCATGAAAGAGGCCGTTCAGCTGGGCACCGCCTCCGGCCTCCGGCTGTGGGGCCTCCTCGGAAAGACGGGAACCGTCCCGGCCCTCGATGGCGCGCCTCTTCGCACGTCGGGCTTCGCGCTGATCCTGGACGACACGGGCTTCGCGTTCCTCGGTCTGCTGCGCCGCGGCACCGGGCGTGAAGCCGCGATCCGAGCCGGGGACGAGATCGCCAGATTGCGGACCGGCCTCAACCGAAGACCTCCTCCTCCTCCCGCCGCTCCGAAGGTACCTTCGCCGGTGCGGAGACGTGGACTCGACGATCCGGTTCGTGTCCGCCTGCTGGACGAACTCCGGCTCACGGATGTCCGACTTCGCAACCTCGGAACTGGCCCCATCGATTCATCTCGAGGATTCATCGGCCCCGGGGCATCGGTGATGGCGGCGCCGGGCGACCACTTCTCGGCAGGACGGTGGGAGATCACCGCGCGCGAGCCCAGGTTCGAGAGAGGGGTTCACGGCGCCCTGGTGGTTGAAAAGCGTGATGGCCCCATCCGGCTCCTGGCGACCATGAGCGCTCGTGACTACGCGAATGGAATCCTCAAAGCCGAGCTTGGGCCTTCTCCCGGCCCGCTCCGCGCTCAACTCGCGGCCGCGACCCTGCGCTACCTTCAACGAGGCGCCCGACACCCCGAAGCCGAGGTCTGCGATTCGACGCACTGCGCATGGTTTGTGGGCGAGGGACCCGTGCCCCGCTGGTTGCGACCAGACCTTGCCCGCGAGGAAAAAGAGATCGCGCGGGAACTCTCCGACGCGGAATGGGCGCAGGCGTTGCGAGGTGCTGGGGCCATGCCGCGCGGGCCCGATCTGTGGACCGCCGATTGTGGTGGTGATCCGGCGTCGCCGCATTTCGTCTGGGGTGGTGGAGACCGAAGCACCGTCGCTTGCCCGCGCCATCCGAAAGGGTCCGGTCGGGTCTGGCGGCGTGACTGGCGGGAAGCGGATATCACCGCGTCGTTCGGTTCGCAGGCCGATTCAATCGATGTAGCGATCGTCTCTGGGCAATGGCGCCTGAGAGTGCGACTGGCCGGACGCCTGAAGACATCCTCTCCCGTGACCCTCAGCCTGACCTACGACGACGCGCATCGTCGTCTCGCCAAGCACCTTGGCTGGGACGCGATGCCCGCACCCGCGGCCCGAGTGTCGCGGACCGCCACCGGCTTCCGAGCGGAAGGCACCGGCTTCGGCCACC
>CAZFQH010000007.1:0-12514 GCA_964520805.1 uncultured Acidobacteriota bacterium
CCCGCGACGAGCCCCGCGGTCAGTTCCACGAAGCTCGACCTTGTGGGGGAACTGAAGGGCGATGCGGCCACCCTCCCCGCAAGCCGCCGTCGCTTCACTCTGCGCGATTCGCTGGTCGCCTCGCAGATGGCGGTCACCACGGTCCTTCTCGTGGTCGCGGGTCTCCTGTCGCGATCCCTGCTCAGCGCGCAGCAGATGAACATCGGCTTCCGAAGCGAGGGGGTGGCGGTGCTCTCAGCCGAACTCGAGATGATCGGCTACTCGGCCGAGCGCGCCAAGGCGTTCTGGGAGCAGGCGATCCCCCGCGCCCGATCGATTCCTGGCGTCGAGGCGGTGGCACTCACGGAGCGTTCGCCGCTCTCGGTGAACTACAACCGGAATACGGTCTTCCTGCCCGAACCCGCGGCCGCGGACGACAAGGGTATTCCGATCGACGTCACCCGCGTGACCCCGGAGTACTTCGAGACCTTGCGCGTGCCCATTCTGCGGGGTCGGGGCTTCGCCGCCACCGACACTCCCGAATCGCCTGGAGTGGTGGTCATCAACGAGGCCTTCGCCCGTAAGTACTGGCCAGACCAGGACCCGATCGGGAAGCGCTTCCGCACCCGCGCCACCGATGGCCCGAAGTTCGAGGTGGTCGGCATGGCTGCGAACTACCGCGTCAACACGGTGGGGGAGGGGATCACCCCCTACATCCACTTCGCGGCCACGCAGCGTCCCTCCAATGGATACGAGGTTCTGGCCCGCACCAGCGGGGATGCGGGCCTGCTGCTGGCCGCCATGCGGAAGGAACTCCTGTCTCTCGAGCCCAACATCGTGTTCCTTCAGAATCAGACGATGCAGAAGCAGGTGGGCGCCACTCTCTTTCCGGCCAAGGCGGGGGCCTGGGCGGTGAGTGCGGTCGGAATCGTGGCCATGCTGCTCGCGGCCATTGGTCTTTACGGGGTGATCGGATATTCAGTGTCGCGGCGCACAAAAGAGATCGGCGTCCGCATGGCGCTCGGCGCCCGCCCCGGCGATGTGTCGGGCCTGATCATGCGACAGGGCCTGCGTGTGGCGAGCAGCGGGATCTTGGTGGGAGCGGTCTTCGCGGTTATGGCGGGCTTCGCGATATCGGGCGCGCTTTACGGCATCAGCCCCGCCGATCCGGTGGCCTGGCTCGGCGCGGTCGGACTGCTCCTCGCCGTCGCCGCCCTCGCGAACCTTGTTCCGGCCCAGCGCGCCGCCCGGGTCAAACCCTGGCTCGCATTAAGAACTGAGTAGAGGCAGAGAGGCTACCCCTATCCGGCCGATTCCGGGCCCTTGACCCCGGATCCCGAAATTCCTCGCCATTTCCTGACCGTCTCCGCGTAGAGTACAAGCCTTCATGCGAGTGAGATTCTGGGGAACCCGAGGGTCGATTGCCACGCCGGGCCCTTCCACTGTCCGCTACGGGGGAAACACCTCCTGCGTCGAGGTGATGACGGATAGCGGCCACCTCTTCCTCCTCGACTGCGGTACCGGTGCGCGCCCCATGGGGGTCACCGTCAAAGACCGCATCCCCCGGCCCACCACCATCACCCTCCTGCTCGGGCACACGCACTGGGACCACATCCAGGGGTTTCCGTTCTTCGCCCCCTTGTTCGACAAAGAGAACAAGATCACGGTCTGCGGCCCGGAAGGCAGCGGCAGGTCCTTGCGCGACGTTTTGAGCGGCCAGATGGAGTTCACGTATTTCCCCCTCGAACTCGGACAACTCCCGGCCGCCATGACTTTCCGGGAACTGGGCGAAGGAACCCACGAGATCGGAGGGGCGCGCGTGCTCGCGCAGTACCTGAACCATCCGACGGTCACCATTGGATACCGCATCGAAGCGGACGGCGCCTCGGTGGTTTATCTGTGCGATCACGAGCCCTTCTCGCAGACCTTCTGGCACCATCCCCCGGCGCCGGGCGAGACCGAGTCGATCGTTCACGAAGGCGACCGGCAGCACGCGCGATTCATGGCCGGGGCCAGCCTGGTCATCCACGACGCGCAATACACGCCCGAGGAGTATCCCGAGCGGAAAAACTGGGGTCACAGCACCTTCGAATACGCCGTGGGGCTTGCGGGTGCTTCGGAAGTGCGTGAACTGGTCCTCACGCACCACGACCCTTCCCACCACGACACCGCGGTCGAGAACATAGAGAAACGTGCCCGTGCCTTCGTCAAGTCGTGCGGCTACGACCTCAAGGTCCGCTGCTCGTTCGAAGGGCTCGACCTCCAGGTCGCGGCCCACGATTCGAGGCGGGTGAACACTCCTCCGCCCGAATCCGGACCTCCCACCGAGCCTCCAGGTGCGGTTCGTATCCTGGTCGTCGACAACGACGTCGACGTGCGCGCGATGGTCCGTCAGTCGCTGACCCTGGGCGGCCACACGGTGCTCGAGGCCACCACCGGCGAGGAGTGCCTGGCCCTGGTCGACGCCTGGAGGCCGGATCTGGTTCTGCTGGATCTGCTCATGCCCGATCAGACCGGGCTTGACGTGCTCCGGGTCCTGCGAGCACGTCCTGCCACCGCCAACCTTCCCATTGTCGTCCTCACCGCGATGAACGACGAGGAGAGCACTCGCCAGGGCTTCCAAGCGGGTGCCACCGACTATCTCACCAAGCCGTTCTCCCTGCCCCACCTGGCCGCACGGGTACGGACCTGCCTGACCCGGGCCACTCCCACCGACCCGCTGGCCGGACCGCTCGACCGGTCGGCTACGCCGCCTGCTCCGGTAGGCTCGCCCAAAGAGTCCCGATAACCCGCCGGCGGTCTCCCGAGCAGCGCGGCTCGGGGGTCCTGGATCGGGGCCCGGAAGGCTACTGTCGGGGGGCCGGAGGCTTCACATTCGCAGGGGGCGTGAAGAGATTGTCGGCAAGGGGTGGATTCGCTTCCATCGCTTCGAACCGGTATTCGCGGGAGAAAAGCGCCTCGTCAATCTGGACCGAGAAGGGAACTTGGACGCCGCCCACCGCGCGGTAGTCGTCATAGTGGATGATCTGAGGCTTCTGAAACCCCCCTCGCCTCGCCCCCGCTGCTTTCGGGGTCAGATCACGTCGCTTGATGAGGTAGTCGGAAGAACTTACGTACACGTCTTCGCCCGCCCCCGAGGCGTGCGTGACTCGAAGCAGAAACAAGTCCTGCCCCTCGTCGGTGAGGCGCGAGACCAGTTCCACCTTGTGCCCGACGGCTGAATCGATGAGGGGGCCGTCGAAGTCGGCGACCAGTACGGCGTCGGCGGTTTCCTCGTCGGCCAAAAGGGTCGGCTCCATGGCCCGCTCGTGACCGGACATCCATGCCTTCTGGCCGTCTGTCGATCGCATCACGGTCACACCCGGGCGCGGTTTGGTGGCCCAATGACTGAGACCCTGGATCTCCTCACGAGTCCTCGCGTCCCGGGCGTGATAGGCGACGAGGGGGAACTCGAGTCCGTTGTAGACGTAGATGCCGGTTTTCTTCAGGGTCTTAAGGCCCGCGACCTTCTCGCGGCCGCCCAGAGCCTGAAGATGCCGGGTCACGACATCATCCACGGTGGGGTTCTGTGCGGAAACGCCGGAGCTGAGAAGGATCGCACCGAGTGCGGCCAACGCGATTCGTTTGTTCATGACTGACCTCGCAGATCCAGGCTGAGAAGTTCGGTGTGATTACGGAGATAGAGACGGCCCTGCCACAGTGTCGGCTGGGTCCAGCTCCTTCCTTCGAGAACGTTGTGGCGCGCCAGCTCGCGGTACGCATCAGGAGTGGCTTCGGCGAGCACCAGTTCACCGGTCTCTCCCAGGATAATCAGCATCCCGTTCGCGACGATCAACGACCCCTTGCCCAGGCCTTCCACCGTAGGCGTCGAGCGCGGGCCGTCACCATATTCATTGTTGAAGATGGCGCCGACCGGAGTCGACCAGATCTTCTTACCGGTTGCGGAATCGAGGCACAGTGCTAACTCCTGTGCCCCTTCGGCGATGCATCGTAAAAAGACGGTCACCGACCACGGACACCGCGGAGAAGCCCGGCCCGATGGGAATGCGCCAGACCGTCTTCGGCCCGGATGGACCGAACGTCCTGGTGAGGCCGGTTTCGACCGAGATGCCGTCCCGGCTCGGCCCGCGGTATTGAAACCAGCCCCGTGCCGTGGCAGCCGCCTTATCCGCTTTCGCATCGGCCGCGGAAACGGTCTCCGCTCCGGCCATGAACAATCCAAAGGCGAGCGCCGCCCCGCACGTCCTGTGTTGCTTCAAGATCATCCTCGAAACATACGACGCTCCCCGCAGTAGCAGGAAACCGCCGCTTTATTGTTCAACCGATTCCACCGATCATGAGGTGGGGAATGTGGGTGGCGGATCGGCCGAGCCTCCAGTAGTCTGTCGCCCATGTCTCAGACCCCAAGCTCCGAAAAACCCCCCCGCCTACCCCTTTACGCGCGGGTCCTGATTGGGGTGGCCCTGGGGACCGGCTGCGGTCTTGCTTTCGGCGACGGCACGATCCTCTTCGGCCTCACGAACAAACACCTGGGTGAGCTCGGCCTGCTGGTGATCCGCCTCCTTCGGGCGATGGCGATACCGCTGATTTTCTTCGGCGTGGTCGATGCCTTCGTGCGCACCGACATCTCGGGACGGCAGGGCATGAAGCTGATCGCGATCTGCTTGGTGAACGTCACCGTCGCCTTCCTGATCGGCATGACTCTGATCAATACGTTTCAGCCCGGGCAGGCGTGGAAAGACCGCCTGGCCGAGATCGAATCGGCGGTTGGAGGTCCGGCCCGAAAAGCCCCCGAGGGCACCAGCCTCGACCCGATGAAGAATCTGAGCGGCTATGTCCCCGCGAATCTGGTCGACCCTTTTCAGAAGGACAACGGCAATGTCATCAGCGTGGTCTTCCTGGCCATCCTGATCGGTGTTTCCCTTCGCGGTCTCATCGCCAAACACGGTCGGGACTCGGCCGTCTTCCGTCTGGCCGAAATCGCCGAGGCCGGCTTCGAAACCCTGGTGGCCGTGCTGGGCATGATCATCCAGGCCATACCCTTCGCGGTTTTCGGGGTTCTCGCTCAAGTGGTTGGCCGCGATGGAACCAGGGTTTTCGGCGACCTCGGGGTGTATGTGGTGGCCATGGTCGCAGGCCTCGCTCTCCACGCCCTCGGTTACTACACGCTCGCCGCCTGGTTTGTGGGACGGCGATCACCCAGGGTCTACCTCGGGGAAGGGGCTCCGGCGATTCTGTCGGGCATGTCGATGAACTCGTCGCTCGCCACGGTTCCGCTCACCCTGCAGAGCCTGGCGCGGATGAAAATCTCTGATTCGTCCTCCCGCCTCTCCGCATGTGTCGGCACGAATCTCAACAACGACGGCATCGTCTTGTACGACGCCATGGCCGCGCTCTTTCTCTCGCAGGCCCTGGGGTACCACCTGACCTTTGAGCAGCAGGTGCTGGTGGCCCTCGCGTCGTTGATGGCGGGCATCGGCATCTCGGGCATCCCCGATGCGGGTCTGATCGTCCTTCCCCTGGTTCTCGCGACCGTGGGTCTGCCCGAAGCCGTGATTGTGGGCGTGATTCCGGTGCTCTTTTCTGTGGACTGGCTGATCGGACGGGTTCGTTCGGGGGTGAACGTGATGAGCGACATGCTGGTGGCGATCATGCTCGACCGTTTTCCGGACAAGGCGGCGCCCGCCGCCACGACCTCAGGAGCGGGGCAAACGTCGCTTTGAGCGCACCCAGTAGGGCAGGACGAAAAGATAGATCCCGGTGAGCCACAGGCCAAACAACACAACTCCCGACGGGAAGAAGATCCAGAGTTTGGCCGCGTCGTGAAACCACGAGCCGTCGTGGAGGCTCTCGATCAGGTCGGATCGCCGATACGCCACCTGGAGGGTCTCTCCGGTTCCCGCGTGGAGTTGCAGTTCCCAGTGGTTCTGCGCGCTGACCTTGACCAGGCCGCGGTCGGGCCGGATGTCGACGCGCGCGATGTCATCCCAGGTCTTCACCTCCAGGGGTGAGGCGGCGATCGCCGCCTTCAGGATCTGATCGGGGCTGATCGTGACCTCGCGGGCCTTGGTCTTCACCTCTTCCGGCTGAATCCAGGAGATGTCCTTCTTGAGCTGCAGCAGGTTGCCGGTGCAGATGACGACGGCGATCGGCACCGCGATCACAATCGAGCCCCAGTAGTGGAGTTTCCTCAGCAGGGTAGGCAGGACCATGGGCGCAGGCTGACACGCAGGCCGTAGTACTACCAGACGTCGTAGATTTGGTGGCCCGGCCGTTAGCCGGCGAGGGCGGTGAGGGCGCGGATTCCCCGTCGCATCGAGAAATAGAACACCCCGAGGCAGAGGCTCATCGCGCTGAGCATGCCGACCGCCATCATCGCCTGCCGGGACCCCGGGACTGGCTGGTCGCGGAACTCATAGAACAGAAAAATGGAGGTTGGCCAGGCGAGAAGTGCGATCTCGATGCAGATGAAGGCGACGGCCGTCACCATGAAG
Source organism: uncultured Acidobacteriota bacterium (assembly GCA_964520805.1). Taxonomy (GTDB): domain Bacteria; phylum Acidobacteriota; class Vicinamibacteria; order Fen-336; family JAGNNV01; genus JAGNNV01. Next base: position 6,474 of record CAZFQH010000007.1, read on the forward strand.
ACGACACCGCCATAGGAGCCGGCGATCTGGTTCACGTTCTCGGCGCCGAACCTCGGGTACTGAGCGCCCAGTCCGGCGGCGAGACCCACCAGGGCCAGGGACATGAAGATCACGGCCACCGCGGTCAGCACTTTCAAAAAGGGGTGGACACCCAGCATCTGGTTCGCGGCGATGGTGAGGAAGGTCGCGAAGAAGACGATCGGCACGAAGCCAGTGGCGAACTTCGACCACAGGAAGGAACTCATCGAAACCGGGGAGGTCCGCAGAATCCAGAAGGACGTGCTCTCCATCGATACCGCGGGGAATACGAATCTCACGGCGATGGAGGAAAGGACGAAGGACGCCATGGCGAGATTCACGAACGCGTAGGCGTTTCGCACCACCCGGCCCATGTAGGGAACCCGGTCGAGATCAAGCACGGTGAAGTTGTACAGATAGACGGCTACGAGGGCCACCAGCAGAAGAAGCTGCGACCACTGGGTGGAATCGCGCAGGAAGACCTTCACGTCTTTCAGCAGCAGGCTGCGGGACGCCGGAGAGAGCGGAAGCCACCCGGCCAGGGTGTCCATGAAGGCCAGGCGCGAAAAACGGGCCTTGCGCGCTTCCTGCGATTTGCTGAAGCCTTCGAAGTACAGTGCTCCGTAAGCGAAGCGAGCGATGAGGGTGGACGCTATGGCGGTGGTCCACAAGGCCACCAGATAAAGCCAGCCGGTGCGGTTCATCAGCGGCGCGAACGTGGCCTCTCCGGCCCAGAATGACGGCAGCAGAGGAGTGATGGGGGATTGCAGGGTTGCGAAGAAGGCCGTGATGTCGGGCAGCGAACGCACCGAGAGAAGCCGCTCTGGCCGGATGAAGCGAAGGAGCATGACGATGGCCACGGCGAACAGCAGGCCGGTGAGCATCAGGATGTCCCGCGCTCGTTTTGCCGGAAACACGTTGACGAGCATCAAGGTGACCATTGAGCCGAAGGCCACCGGAATGATCACGAAGGGCGCCAGCACGAAGGGCACGGTCAGGTAGTAGGCCGTGGGAGCGCAGCGGGCCAGGCCGATGCCGAGCAGAACCGGGGTCAGGAAGGCGAGGACCATCCACGACGACTGGAGCAGGGTGCGCGCGTAGCGCGAATAGAAGAGACGGGTCTTCGGAATGGGGGCGGCGAGAAGGAGTTTGAGGTCTTCCGAGAGGAAGAACGTCGAGAGCGACGTCACCAGGGCCGAGAAGGCCAGGAACGACAGGAAGGTCAGGAAGAGCCACGAGATACCAAGGCGGAGGAGGTATTCGCCCAGTTCCTCGTAGTCGGTGAGCTGCCAGGTCAACCAGAACGACACCGCGAAGAGCGTGAACGCCACCAGGATGGCGATGGCGCCGAAGACCACGGCGCGGATACCGTCGCCCTTCTCGCGACGTTTGGCCCGGTTGGCGCTGCCCAGGTAGGTGGGCAGGAGGAGGAACGGGAACCCCTTCTTGAGGCCGGGCAGCGCGGTCGCGGTCATTGAGCCGGGAGATTCTACGTGGGCCGCGCCGGTGACGCTGGTAGCCTCATCGCGCTGCCATGACCGATGACACCCAGAAGAACCCCCCGGGACCGCCCGCCGAAAACGAGAGAGCCCTCGAGCCCGGCATCGTCCTCGACCTCAAGGACCGCCTCACCTACGCGGGCTATCTGCGTCTGGATCAGCTCCTCGCGGCCCAGCAGCCGCTCTCGCAGCCCGTTCATCACGACGAGATGCTCTTCATCATCCAGCATCAGACCTCCGAGTTGTGGATGAAGCTGATGATTCACGAGCTCTCCGCGGCCATCCGGCACCTGCGCGCGGACGACGTTTCGCCCTGCTTCAAGATTTTGGCGCGGGTGAAGCAGATCCAGATGCAGCTCTTCAATCAGTGGGCGGTGCTTGAGACACTGACCCCTTCCGAGTACCTTCAGTTTCGCTCGGTACTTGGGAACTCATCGGGATTCCAATCGGTGCAGTACCGGACGATCGAGTTTCTTCTGGGCAATAAACACGCGGCCATGATCGAGGCTCACCGTCACGATGCGCCGGCTTATGCCGCGATCAAGGCGGTGCTCGAAGCGCCGAGCCTGTATGACGAGTTTCTCGCTCATCTCGGACGCCGCGGCTTCCCGGTACCCGCCGATCTACTCGCTCGCGATGTGACGAAGGCGCACAAGCGCGATCCCCGCCTGATGCCGGTGTTCGTGCAGATCTACGAGAGCCCGGAGAAGCACTGGGACGCCTACGAGATGTGCGAGAAGCTCGTGGACGTCGAGGAATACTTCCAGCTCTGGCGCTTCCGGCACATGAAGACGGTGGAACGTATCATCGGCTTCCGCCCGGGCACCGGCGGTTCGTCGGGCGTCGGCTTCCTTCGTAAGGCGCTCGAACTCACGTTCTTCCCGGAACTCCTCGACGTGAGGACGGAACTCAAGCAGGCGTGAACTAGCTCGGAAAACTAGCTCGGAAGGAGGGTTTCGGCTGCGCGCCCTCCGGCCCACGGAACCAGAGTAATCCCGTGCCCCAGTTCGATGGACTCAGGACTTCAGATCGCGTCGGGGATTTCCTGGAAGCCGGAACCGCCGGTGAGCTTCAGGAACACGGGCGTCAGCGCCTCGTGACCTTCGCCCGCCATGTTCAGCACTTCGTCCACGGTGCCTTCCGCGATGATCTTCCCGCCGAGAATGATGCGCACGTAGTCGCACATCTCCTGCGCCACTTCCAGGGTGTGCGTGCTCATCAGGATCGACACGCCCTTCTTCGACATGGCCCGGAAGATGTCCTTGATAAGGCGCGCGCCGCGGGGGTCTAGGCCCACCATCGGCTCGTCCACCAGGACCGCCTTGGGATGATGGAGGAACGCCGAGCACATCACGACCCGCTGCTTCATGCCGTGCGAGAAGGCCTCGATCAGCTCATCCTTCCAGCGTGACAACTCGAAGAGATCGAGCAGTTCCAGAGATCGGGCTTCGAGCGCCGGCCCTTCCATTCCGTAGAGCCCGCCGCAGAACTTCAGGAACTCGAACGCGGTCAGCTTTTCGTAAATGAAGGGCCGGTCGGGGACGAAGCCGAGGGCGGCCTTGGCCCGTTCGGGATGGGTGGCGAGGTCCGCTCCGTTGATGACCACCGAACCCGAAGTGGGCTTCAGCAGACCGGCGATCATCCGAATCGTGGTGGTTTTTCCCGCACCATTGGGACCGAGGAAGCCGTGGATCTCACCCGGCGGCACCTCGATCGACACGCCGTTGACCGCGTTGAAGGACCCGAACCGCTTGTGGATGTTGTTGACTGTGATCATAGAAAGGGGAGGTTCCAGAAGGGCCGGGCTTACGCGGCGGGCGACTCGAACGCCGCCCCCCAGTGCCCTGGCTAGAAGCGGCGGGTGGGACGCCTCCAGCAACTGTCCTTGCTCTCGGCCGCGGGGAAGTCGAGAGCGAGGGCCGGGGTGTCCTTGCGGTCGGCGCCCACGAGTGCTCGGGTATTGCTGTCGCCCGGGCCATCCACCATTTCGAGAACCTTGATCTTCGCGCGGCCAAGGAGGGGCAGAATCGCGGCCTGCCGCTCGAAGCCGCCTCGGGCCAGCCGGACATGGCTGACGTCGGCCGGGAACTGGTTCAACGTCGGGTCCACCGGAATCCAGACCCCCGACTTGCCATCCGAGGCCTTGCTGTCGCTCACAAAAACCTCGGGCCACGCGTGGTAGTAAAAAGCCCCGCGAAGATTCACGAGGCCGATCGCCACCCGCGAAGGAATGCCCGCGGCCCGCGCCATGCCGACATACAAGGCGGTGTGCTCGTTGCAATCGCCGACCCGAGTTCTCAAAACCTCCACTGCGGAGGGAAGGCTCATGGTGGGTTTTTTCTCGAGGGCCGCGTTCACATAGCGCACCAGGAACTCGGCCTTCTTGCGGGACGTGGTGGTGACCGAGGCCCCCGCCTGATCCAGCGCCTTCTTTGTTTCGGCCACGATCTCGGGCGCATCGCTCTCGATGAAGGCCTCCGGCGCGAGGAAGGCCTGGATATCCGCCGGCACGGGCCCTGGCTTGAGGTCGTTCGCATCGCTGATCATCACGACATTGCCGACGACGGTCTGGCCGGCCCCGTTGAGCTCTTCGGGACTGCCCGGCAGATCGGCTCCTGAGAACTCGAGGCGCAGACTCTTGAGCGAGGCGGGATCGTCGATGGGGCTTTTCGATTCGGGCTGAATGGCCGCGGCCTCGATCATGTCCGCCTTGATTCCGGACGACATGGCCATGGCGATGGCGCGTTCGCGGCTTTCGCGCACCACGACCATGCCCATCGCACTTTCCTCCTTGATCACTTCGCCCACCTCGGTGATCCACGATGTGGTGCTGATGCCCGAATAGGTCATGTTGAGTTTGAACGCCGGCACCGGCTTGTCGAGGATGCGCACCACTTCGCGCGCGCCGATCTCCAAAGTGGCGAGGCCGTTGGTGAGGGTCGCGGGATCGAAGATCTGAATCTGATGTCGCGCGCCCTCGGTAAGACCCATCGCGAGAAGGCGCTTGGGCAGATTCAGGGCCAGCACCGGGGGTTCCTTGAGGTCGAACGTGCGCGACCGTTCGCTGGTGGGCGACACGATCCGCACCGCGAGCCGGGTGGGAGTCTCGAGCACTCCGGTGATCGCGATGGGGCCGGTGCCGGGGTCGAGCGAGAACGCGAAGCTCTCCATCAGGTACTCCGAGTTGACGTTCACCTCGGTGCGGAGCCGCGAAGCCGTGGTCGCACCCATGAGGGTGAGCAGCATCTGCCCGTCCTCCTGGAGTTTGAAGCCGCCTTCGCGCTCGGTGACCTGGCTGACGGAGAAACCAATCTTCTCGCCCCGGTAGTAGATGCCGCTCCAGCGGGCCCGCTCGCCATAGGCCGCGAGGTCGCTGGTGAGGGCAAGGGCGGTTTGTTCGGTGGCCTTGCGGCCGACCAGAACCATGACTCCCGTCCAGACCACGAGCGTGAGGATGGAGAAAGGAGTCGAAAACCCCTTGGGAAGGGACGGCCACCCGGTGAGGAGTCGTTCGATCAAGGGAGCCTGGATTATAGGGTACCCGGTATGCGCGATACGATCCCACCGTGACTGCGATGACCCGCTACGACTCGCAGGATGTGGTGCTCGAGGCCGAGGTCGCGGAAGACATCGCGCGCAAGCTGCGCCAGGGGAGCTTGATGCTGTACCCCACGGACACTCTTTATGGACTGGGCTGTTGCGCCTTGGAAGGCAGCGCGGTCGCTCACCTCCGCAGGGCGAAAGGGCGCGAAGCCAGAAAAGCCTTGCCGGTGATCGTGGGGGATATGGAACAGGCGCGTTCGGTCACTTCATTCTGGTCGAGGGCCGCCGAACAACTAGCCGCGTCCTTCTGGCCCGGGCCGCTCACCATGGTGCTGCCTGCCGCCTTTGGTCTCCCACCGGAGCTTCTAGCGGGGGGCACCACGATCGCGATTCGGGTTCCGTCGTCTGAAGTGGCCTGCCAGCTCGCCCGACTTGCAGGACCCTTGGTGTCGACCTCCGCCAATCTGGCGGGGGAGCCCCCGTGCCTGACCCTCGGTAGCGCCATCGAGGCGTTTCCGGGAGCGGGCGTCGCCATCGATGCTGGACCGCTCTCGGGCGCCCCATCGACGATCGTCGATCTGACCGATTCAAAGACCCCGCGAATCCTGCGTGAGGGTCGGATCGACCGCCGACGCATCGAGGACTGCTGGCAGCCGAAGTAGCACAAAGAAGTCCTCTTACGCCGGCTGAAGATGAAGCTTCAGCCACGCCCGCGCCATCTGCCAGTCGAGCTTGATGGTGGAGGGCGACACTCCGAGAACCGCCGCCACTTCGGCGATTTCGAGGCCGCCGAAGTACTTGAGGTCAATCACGCGCGCCTGCCGGGGATTGAGCGTTTCCAGCGTCACGAGGAGGTCGTCCAGGGCCACGAGATCGAGGGGACGCTCGTCCGACGCGTCGATCCTCTCGTCGATGACAACCGTCATTCCCGCCCGTTTGTCGGCCTTTCGCGCGCGCGCTTCGTCTACCAGAATGCGTCGC
>CAZFQH010000007.1:12524-16257 GCA_964520805.1 uncultured Acidobacteriota bacterium
TCTGCCAGCTGACCGAGTGCTGACCCAGTAGGCGAATGTAGGCCTCGTTGACGAGCGCGGTGGTCTGCAGGATGTGCCCCTGGGACTCCCGCGACATGGCTCGGGAGGCGATTCGCTTGAGCTCGGCTTGAACCAGCGGCACCAGCTCTCCCAGGGCATTCTGGTCGCCCTCGCTCCAAAGGCGGAGGAGGCTGGTTACGTCCGGGGAGGCTTCAGGCACGCGGCGAGCATAGCGATCAAAGTGTGGAAAAGACCGTCCCGATCGTCTTTTCTCGGGGGAACGTGCGCGTTCCTTATTGAGGACTACACTCGCCAGGGAGCGAAGGAAACGCATGGACGCACAACAGTATGAAATCGTGCGCGACCTTTTTGGACGCGCGTTGGAACGTCCCGCGGCCGAACGCGGACGTTTCGTCGCTGACAGCGTCAAGGACGAAGAGGTCCTTCGCCTGGCCATCGATCTGCTCGGCGCCCATTCCGATTCGGACGACGAGCCTTTCATGGCCTCGGCTCCACAGAGTATGGCGCCGGGGGGCGAGGTTGCCGGGCGTTCGATTGGGCCTTATGTGATCGTCCGCGAGATTGGCCGGGGGGGCATGGGGACCGTTTATCTGGCCGAGCGCGCGGATCCGGCCTTCGTGCAGAGGGTAGCGATCAAGGTCCTCAGCCGGGGCCTTAACACGGACGAACTCTTGCGGCGCTTCGAATCGGAGCGTCGCATGCTGGCGAGGCTTCAGCATCCCGGCATCGTTCGTCTTCTGGACGGGGGCGCCACGGAGGACGGACTTCCGTACTTCGCGATGGAGTACGTGGAAGGCACGCCCCTCATCGAGTTCGCGAGGACCCGCGGTCTGGCCCTGAACGCGCGCATCGCTCTATTGGCGGAGGTCTGCGACGCGGTGGAGTACGCCCACCGCAACCTGGTTCTTCATCGCGACCTCAAACCCGCGAACATCCTGGTGGATGGGGCGGGCCGGCCCCGGCTGCTCGATTTCGGCATCGCCCAGGCTCTCGACCGCGACCCGACCGAGGGCTCGACCCGAACATCGGAACGACGCCTCACTCCACAGTACGCGAGCCCCGAGCAGATTCTCGGTCGGCCGCTCTCCTCGGCGAGCGATGTCTATGCGCTGGGCGTCATTCTCTGTGAACTGCTTACGGGGTTCCGACCGATCGAGGTCGGTGCGCTGGACGTGGTCCGCCTGCTTGAGGCCGAACCTCGCCTTCCGTCGACATTGGTGTCCGATGCGCATTTGCGGAAGACGCTGCGGGGCGACCTCGACACCATCGTCCTCAAGGCCCTTCAGAAGGAGCCCGAACGCCGCTATCCCGGGCCTGGGGTGTTGGCGGATGATCTGCGTTGCTATCTTCGCGGACTTCCCGTGGCGGCACGACCTGACACTGTCCGCTACCGGCTGACCAAGTTCGCCCGCCGCAATCGCGTCGCGGTGGTGGTGGCCGCAGTGGGTGTGGCCGCAACCGTCCTGGGCGTGGCCGCGACCACATACCAGGCCGGTGTGGCGTCGATCGAGAGGGAACGCGCGGTCCGCCGCTTCAATCAGACCCGCAAACTGGCCCGGGCGCTGGTCTTCGACATCCACGACTCGGTGATGAATCTGCCGGGTTCCACCAAGGCCCGGGGGCTGATCGTGGATCGCAGTCTCGAGTTCTTCGACGAGATAGCCGCCGATCCCGGATCGGATCCGTTCCTCATCCGGGAAGTAGCACAGGCCTATGTGAAGGTGGGTGATGTCCAGGGCCTGCCGCGCTTCGCGAACCTCGGCGACCGCGACGGCGCCCTCGCGAGCTATTCAAAGTCCCAGAACCTTCTCGACAGCATCGCCTCGGCGTTCGAATCCGATCCGACTTTTCGACTAGAGCGCGCCGAGTTGGAGGAGCGATTGGGGGAGATGCTGGACGCCCGCAGCGACATTGCAGGTGCCTCCGCGCATTTCCGTCGCGGGGTCGAATTCGGTCGGTCGGTCCTGTCGTTGCCGAATGCGCCCCCCGCCGCTTTGAGGGACGTGGCGACCTCCGAGGCGCTGCTTGGCGACCTACTTGGCAATCCCAGTCGGTCGAACCTCGGCGATACCGATGGCGCTCTTGTTCACCACCGCGCCGCGGTCGCTCTCGTCGATCAATGGCTGGCCCTGGCTCCCCAGAGCGGAGAGCGGCGGCACTTTTCGGCGAGCTTTCACGCTCGGCTCGGTCGCACGCTCAATGGGGTGGGCCGAAGCGATGAGGCGATCGCGGAACTCGCGAACTCCGTCGCCACCCTCGAAGCCCTTCAAGGTGACTTCCCGAACGTCACCCCGATCCGCCGGGACCTGGCCTCACATCGACGCATGCTGGCCGCGGCCTTGTTGGACGCGGGGCGGCCCCACGAGGCCGTGGAGCTCCTTGATGAGGCGCTTCGCGCGGCGCGGGTTCTTCTGGCCGAAGATCCGGCGAGTGTCATGGAGCCGCAGGTGGCCGGCAATATCGAACTCACGCGCTCGACTGCTCTGCTTCGCGTGGGCCGCGCGCGCGAAGCGCTGGCGGGAGCTGAACGGGCGGCGGGCCACGCCCGCGTCATTCGCGCGCGCGTGGCCGGCGATCGTCCCTCCGGGGCGCTCCTCGCACACTCGGAGATCGCGGCCGCGCAGGCGGAGGCGAGTCTGGGTGCCCGCGCGGCCGCGGCCCGGCGCGCCCTGAAGGCCGTCACTTTCGCCGAACAGCTAGCCGCCGAAGCTCCGGACAATGCCTCGGTGCGCGTGGTTTTGGCCAAGGCGTTCGCCTTCGCGTCCACCACCTCCGAAACGAAGGCCGCGAGCACCTGGCGTGCGACTGCTATATCTCTGCTCGAAAAAGCCAGTTCGGAGGGTCGGTTGGATTTCGAAGGGCGATCTCTCCTCGAATCCCTCAAACGCGAGCGCCGCCCGCATCTTCCCTGAAAAGAGCAGGTTCGTGGGTGTGCTCGCAGCCACGCCCGCACCCGTCCGAATCACCGGTTTCGAGAATCTCGCTGCCGATTTTGTCCTTTTAGCCCGGCGCCCTCGCGTTACCAAATAGAGGGGCCCAAGTGAATCCTTGGATGGCGAGGCGGCTCGCGCCATCCCTTGGCAAGGTCCGTTGACCTCGCCAGGGTTTCCTCCCGAAAGATGCTCCCTGGAGGAATCAATGCAAAAGCCGTCCGATCCGTCCCTTCTTCGCTCCCAGCCGTGGGCTCCGATTCTCCGCCGGACCTCGGCGATTGCGGTTGCGGTCGGTCTCGCCGTCGCTCCGCTCACGCCCCTCACTTGGGCGGGCCCACCGTTTGCCGAGTTCGTCGATCCTCATCCTGCGGCGGGGAACGCTTTCGGAACGCACGTGGTGGTGTTGAACACCGGCAACGTCGTGATTACCGCGCCATTCGATGACGCGGGAGGGACCAACGCGGGAGCCGTGTATCTCTTCAACGGCACGACGGGCGCGCTGATCAGCACGCTCACCGGCTCTTCCGCCAATGACAACGTAGGCAGTGGCGGAGTGAAGGCTCTAAGCGGCGGCGACTTTGTGGCTACGAGTTCGGCTTGGGACAACGGCGCAGCCGCTGACGCAGGGGCGGTGACCTGGGGAAGCGGGACCACCGGGGTCAGCGGGCCGGTGAGTGCCGCCAACAGCCTGGTTGGAACGACCACGAATGAAAATGTGGGCCGCGTGACCGTGCTGAGTGGCGGCAACTACGTGGTGAGCACCGACAGGTGGAACAACG
>CAZFQH010000007.1:16267-26672 GCA_964520805.1 uncultured Acidobacteriota bacterium
ACGGCGCGGTCCAGAACGCGGGTGCGGTGACCTGGGCGAACGGCTCGACCGGACTTGTGGGCGTCATCACGGCCCTGAATAGCGTCGTCGGAACCTCGTCCAACGATGGCGTGGGCTCGGTGACGGCCCTGACGAACGGGAACTACGTAGTATGGACCTCGTCGTGGGACTTTGGCGCCTCGGAGAACCGGGGAGCGGCTCGATGGTGCAGCGGGTCCGGCACGAGCACGGGCGGGATGAGCGCAGCGAACAGTCTGGTGGGAGCGGCCTCCGAGGAGAAAGCCGGAAACAGTGTGGTTGCGCTGACGAACGGAAATTACCTGGTGTTCACTCCGGATGGCGCCGGGGGTACTGGAGCGCTCACCTGGGGCAATGGCGTGACCGGGACGGTCGGAGTCGTGAGCGTGGCCAACAGCCTGGTGGGCTCGACCATGAGCGATAAGATCGGGGCTGACATCACCGTTCTGACCAATGGAAACTACGTGACGCGCACATCGTCCTGGGACAATGGAGCCATCGTCAACGCGGGGGCAGTGACCTGGGGGAATGGGGCGACGGGAACCGTTGGGACGGTCAGCGCCGCCAACAGCATCGTAGGCTCAGCGGCTTCGGACATGGTTGGGAACACCGCTGTCGTCGCCTTAACCAACGGGAACTACCTGGTGGGAAGCCCCAGTTGGAGGAACGGCGGCGTCGCGAGGGCGGGTGCGCTCACCTGGGGAAACGGGTCGGTCGGGACGAGCGGCGTCATCAGTGCGGCGAATAGCCTCGTGGGGTCGACGGCATCCGATGGCGTCGGCCAGTATTCGATCGCTCTCACCAACGGGAACTACGTGACAGGAGCTGCGGATTGGGACAATCCCGGACTGACTGTGGATGCGGGTGCTGTCACCTGGGGAAACGGAGCCACGGGCACCGTCGGTGTGGTCAGCGCGGCGAACAGCCTGATCGGCTCGACTCAGAGCGATCGGGTTGGCGAGGAGAATCGAAGTCTTTCGGCCCTCGCCAATGGGCACTATGTCGTCACGAGCGGGTCCTGGCGCAACGGTAGCGCCAGCGACGCCGGCGCGGTCACGTGGGGCAACGGGACAACCGGGATCACGGGTCCGATTACCGCCTTGAATAGCCTGGTGGGATCGTCGGCCAACGACAATTTAGGCGCCCAAGGCGTGAAGCCCTTGATGAACGGAAACTACGTCGTGTCGAGTGGACGCTGGAGCAGCAACGGGACCAGCGTGGGAGCAGCGACCTGGGGGAATGGCCTGGGTGGAACCGTCGGGCCGGTGAGCGCCGCGAACAGCATCGTCGGAGGGTCATCCACGTCCTACGTTGCCTACGGCGGCAGTGTTTCGCTCAGCGATGGGAACTACGTCGTGGTCTCCGCCGGCCTGCAAAACGGCGCCTTCACGGCAGCGGGAGCAGCCACATGGGGCAACGGCGCCACCGGCACCGTTGGCGTCGTGAGCTCCGCAAACAGCCTTGTGGGTGAGGCTTCTGCGACCGGCCTTCGGTCGGCCATAGTGGTAGACCGAGTCAACGGCTCTTACTACGCCGTCTTCCTGACCGAGGGAGGTGGAAAGGTACGCGTAGGCGCCGCGGCCGATGGGATCGCGCCGACGCTGAGAGCCCCGAATCATTTTAACGTGACTCCCACGAGTGCAGAGCTTTTCGGTTCCGTCGAGTCGGACAACGGACGCGCGGTCACCGCGCGTGGCTTCCTGCACTCCGTCACATCGACGAACGCAGATCCGCGCATCGGCGGGCCGGGGGTGGTTCAGACCGCGCTGACCGGCACGACGGGCGACATGACGACCGCACTTGCCGGCCTCACCACCGGGTCGGAGGTGTCCTACCGCGCCTACGCCACGAACTCCGCCGGCACCAGCTATACGATCGTCCGCACCTTCACGCCGGTTGCGACGCCGCCTTCGATGAACAGCATCGCCGCCTCCGGCATCGGTCAGACCGGGTTTACTCTTGGCGGGAACGTGACTTCGGACGGTGGGTCTCCCGTGACCGAACGAGGCGTTGTGTATTCGCTGACCGCGCTCAACCCGTCTCCCTTTATCGGCGCCGCGGATGTCACCAAGGTCGTGGCCGGCGGAACCACGGGTACCTTCTCGGCGAACATCACAGGGCTGACCGCCGGCACCGCCTACTCCTCGAAGGCCTTTGCCAGGAACGCGATTGGGTCCACTTACGGGGTGAGATACGACTTCACGACCCTCGATCCAAACCTGTCGATCAGTGACGCCAGTGTGGTCGAGGGGAACTCGGGTACCCAGACCCTCGCCTTCACGGTGACCCTGTCGGCACCCAGTTCGAAGACCATCACGGTCTCCTATGCCTCATCCAACGGGACCGCGACCGCCGGTTCGGACTACACCTCGACGTCCGGGGCCTTAACCATCAACGCCGGCCAGACCTCGGGAGTCATCACCGTCCCGATCTCGGGAGATGCCACGTTCGAGTCCGACGAAACCTTGTCGGTCGCCTTGACCGATCCAACGAACGCGGGCCTCATCCGGGCCACCGCGGTGGGCACCATCACCAATGATGATCCCGCGCCGACCGCCCCCGTCATCGCCGACCCCGCCAGTTCCGGCGTCACCGCGACAACCGCTACCCTCGGTGGCAACGTGACGTCCGACGGCACTTCGGCGGTCACGGAACGAGGCGTGGTGTACGCGCTTTCCGCGACCAACGGGAATCCTTTGCTCGACGGCGCGGGCGTCACCAAGTCCACGGTGTTGGGAACGACTGGCGTGTTCAGCTCGAGCGTGGCCGGCCTGGTTCGGGCGAGCGGCTACTCGTTCAAGGCGTTCGCGAGGAACGCGATCGGAACGAGCTACACGGCGGCAACGACGTTCACGACGCCGGCGTCCGTTTCCGAGGCCCCGACGATCGGCACGGCCACGGCCAGCAACGGAGCGGCGGCGGTCCTCTTTGCCGCGCCCTCGAACGATGGGGGTTCGACTATTACGGGCTACACCGCGACCTGCGGAACGAAGACCGCCACGGCCACGAGTTCACCGATCACAGTGGCGGGGATGACCAACGGCGTCGCGATCAGGTGCACCGTGTTTGCCACCAACGCCGTCGGAAACAGCGCCCCCTCCTCAGCATCGAACAGCGTGACGCCGGGCTTCACGGGGACCGCGATTCCGCGCCTCGTCAACATCTCCACGCGCGGCCTGGTAGCCACGGGGGACAACATCATGATCGGCGGCTTCATCGTCGGCGGCAGCGAAGCGAAGAAGGTGCTGATCCGCGGACGCGGCCCCTCGATGGCCGCCCTCGGGGTTCCCGGGACGTTGGCCGATCCCGCGATTCGGCTGTTCTCTGGCGCGACCCCAATCGACTTCAACGACAACTGGCAGTCCGCCACCAACGCCGCGGAGATCACGGCCTCCGGCCAGGCCCCCACCGATACGAAGGAAGCGGCGGTTCTGACCACAGTGAATCCGGGCGTGCCGTACACGGTGCACCTGACCGGCGTGGCGGAGTCATCAGGGATAGCGATCGTGGAGGTCTTCGAACTGGATAAACCGGAGATTCCGCTGCTGAACATCTCGACCCGCGGTCCGGTGCTGAGCGGGGATCACGTGATGATCGGGGGTTTCATCATTCAAGGCGCAGATTCGCAGCAGGTGCTGATCATCGCCAAGGGCCCGTCGCTCGGGCCGTCGCCCTTCAACGTGGCGGGCGCCCTGGCGGACCCGAGGCTGGAGTTGTACCAGGCCGGGGTGACGAGCCCGATCGAGACGAACGACAACTGGGTGGATTCAGTGAACGCAGCGGCAATTCAGGCGAGTGGCAACGTGCCAACGAGCCCGCTGGAGTCGGCGATCATCCGAACTCTAGCTCCCGGGGCGTACACCGCGATCGTAAAGGGGGCGGGCGCATTCCAGGGAGTAGGCCTCGTGGAGGTCTACAAGAAGTAGCACTGGCTGACCTGCGATCGCAGATGGATCGTCGCGGCCAGCGCCGCATTGCTTCTGCCCTTGAGAATCGGGGAGGAGCGGTTAGTTAGGTCTTCTTGACAGCCTGGGAAAGAAGGCATCACGATGCCTCGGTGAGGACGACCCTGACGCTCGAGCCGGATGTGGCGAGAATGATCGATGACGAGGTCCACCGCGTCCGCAAGCCGTTCAAGCAGGTGGTCAACGACGGCCTGCGCCGAGGGCTCGCCGCGCCGGGAGGCACGAAGCCAAAACCATACCGTGTTCAGCCTCACGTGGCTCGATTGCTCCCGCGAGTTGATCCCGCAAGGCTCAACGCGCTCGCGGACGAGGTCGAAGACGCCGCGGTTATGGGCCAGTCGCGGCGGAAGCCCGCTTGATCATTCCCGACGTCTCGCCTTGCGGGCTGTCCAGGCCGTGACTCGCGGGTCCATGATCTTGAACCACAGCGGAGGCAAGAGCGCCACCATCAGCATCGTCGAATAGCCGCTTGGCAGTTGCGGGGCCTCGGCCTCGTCCCAGTGGCGGAGCATTTCGTAGGGCCGGCTCGCCAGGAAGTGATGATCGGAGTGGCGGGCGAGGTTGAAGAGGTAGGTATTCGAGACGAGATGGCTCGAATTCCAGGAGTGCTCGGGTCCGACGCGCTCGTGGCGGCCGGGTTCGGTTTCGCGCCGGGTCAGCCCGTAGTGCTCGACGTAGTTAACGACCTCCAGGAGCACAATGGCCACGAAGCTCTGGGCAAGGAACCCGAGCACGCCGCGGCCCCCGAATGCGGCCCACACGGCTCCATACGAAGCCGCCGTGAGCAGCGGCATGCGCAGCCGCCGGTCGCGCAGAGTCCAGGCAGCGCCCGCGCGCGCGACCCCCTCGCCCTCTAGCCGCCAGGCCGAGACCGCTCCCCCCATGATCGACCTGGCCAGAAAAGCGAAGATGTTCTCGCCCAGACGGGAGGTTGCGGGATCGCGCCGCGTGGCCACATGACGGTGGTGGCCGAGAACGTGCTCGACGCAGAAGTGCGCGTACGTCACCGAGGTCATGAGCACTTCGGCGAGGACACGATCGAAGCGGCCATGGCGGTGCATCAACTCGTGGGCGACCACGATGCCTCCCGAGCCGTTCACCACACCGAGCGAGAGGACGAGGCCCATGGTCTCGATCAGCGTCGCGCCCTGGCCCGTCCGCCCCAGAACGAACGCGATCGCGGCCAGCTGGGTCGGCGCCCAGAGCCAGAGTGGGATATCCCAGATCCACCGCGGGCCACGTGATATCCCGGCCGGGTTCCTGTCGTTCCCGCCGATCCGGTCATCGAGCACGGGGAGAAGTCCGAAGACAAAGACGACCGGAAGAAGAGTCCACCCGGAGCCGAGCTGCGCGCCAAAAAACAGAAGAACGGGCCCAAGGTACGCGACGAAGTAAGGGAGGACGCTCATGCCCGGGCCGCCCGCGCGCCGTGGCCGCGGGAGACGGGCGCATGGCGGGTCTCCTTTAGGAAGAGGGCTCGGGCCACGTTCCAGCCGGCGTCCATCGGTCCCCAAAGCGAGGCGCGAAGGTCGCCCGAGGCGGCGCGAATCAAAAGCGCCCCGGCCGTATCGAGAAGGGCGGCGCGCACGGGCAGGCGCGGTCGGATCCGGCCGCGCCCCTCTCGACGCACAAAGGCCTCCATCCGGGCGAGGAGGGGAGCAACCTGTTCGAGCAGGATCGCGCGACCCGGACCGGCCTCCCCGATCAGCTCGCGGAGGATGATGCGAGCAAGCGCCGGGCGCGCGTCGACGAACTCCGCGAAGGCCCGAACGAGTCGCTCAAGTCGACGCTCGAACCGGTCCGGCTCAAGGGTCGGCTCTGCAAGGGCCGCCCCGAGGGCCGCGAAGCTGCGGCCGACCATCGCGGAGTAGAGGGCTTCCTTTGATCCGAAGTGATGCAGCAGCGACGCCCGTTGGATTCCCGCTTCGGCCGCGATGTCCTCGAGGCGCGCGGCCTGATAGCCGGCCCGGGCGAATTCGCGCTCGGCCGCGGCGAGCAGGCGCTCGGGCGTGGCGGGACGGCTGGGGTCAGCGACGGGGCGCGGCATGGAAGGCACGTTATCAACTCGTGAGTTGATTCGTCAACCCCGCGATCCCGGGCGGGGGTGCGTCATACCTAAGGGGATTGTCGTTCTAAGGAAACGGCGGGCCTTGGCCGCGAAAGGTTTTGTGGAGTTGAAGGACTCCATCCAGCTTTAGAGCGGTTGGACTACAGGCCTTCGCGACCGGTCGGTGTAGCCTCACAGTCCCCATTGAGCACCAAATCCAAGACTGAACGAAACGAACGGGCCCTGATCTGCGGCACGTATCGCACCAGCCGTGATCGCGATCAGGCGGCTCTTTCCATCGAGGAGATGACCCTCCTCGCCAGAAGTGCCGGCGCCGCCATCGTCGACGTCATTTCGCAAGAGCGAAAACGGCCCGACTCCGCCACGTACTTCGGCAGCGGAAAGGTGGACGAACTCAAGGACCTGGCGGCCGAGAAGGGCGTGACCATCGTCATGGTCGACGCCGAGCTGTCGCCGGTTCAGGCCCGGAACCTCGAAGCGAAGCTGGACGTGAAGGTCCTCGACCGGACCGAACTGATCCTCGATATCTTTGCCCAGCGCGCCCGTTCCCGAGAGGGCCGCCTGCAGGTCGAACTCGCTCAGCTGCAATACCTGATGCCGCGGCTGACCGGCAAGGGAGTTTCCCTGTCTCGGCTCGGCGGCGGCATCGGAACGCGTGGACCGGGCGAAACCAAGCTGGAGACTGATCGCCGCCGGATCCGCACCCGCGTGTCGGTGCTCAAGGAATCGATCGAGCATGTCCGACGGGAGCGCGGGACGCGACGAGAAGGCCGCCGTCGTCGCGCCGAGCCCGTGGTTTCTCTCGTTGGCTACACCAACGCGGGGAAGTCCAGCCTCTTTCGCGCGTTGACTGGAGAGGAGAAGGTCGAAGTCTCCGATCGACTCTTCATGACTCTCGACCCGCTGATGCGCGGCGTGCGGATCGGTGAGCGCGAGAACATCGTTCTCGTCGACACGGTCGGCTTCATCCGCAGCCTGCCGCACGGGCTGGTGGCCGCGTTCCGCGCCACCCTTGAAGAGGTTGTGGAAGCGGACCTCGTCCTGCATGTCGTCGATGGCACCGATCCCGAGCTTCCGGCAAAGGAGAAGGCGGTCCGCGAGGTGCTTGAAGAGATCGGCGCCGATGAGCTGCCCAATCGCCTCATCGTCATCAACAAGATCGATGGCGCCGACGATGCCGCCCGCTTGGCTTTGCGGTCGGAGCGGGTGGACGCAGTCCAGGTCTCAGCCCTCACTGGCGAAGGTCTCGATGATCTCAAGCGTCGCATCGCCGAGATGCTGGACATGCTGCCGCGGCCGGTGACCCTGAAAATAGACCCGAAGGACGAGCGCCGGATCGCGAGCGTTTACCGCCACGCCAAGGTGCTCTCCCAGACTCGAGACGAGTTCGGGCAGGTGGTGCTGGAGGCCGAGGCCTCCACTCGTGCCCTCCTCGCCATCGCATGAAGACCACGCGGGCGACAGGCGAGCCTTTGGGTCGCCGCTATTTTGCGGTGCTTGGGCTGCTGCTGGCCCTGGTGCTGATTCTTCCCGGTTGTGGTCCCCGCGTGCAGGCACCGCAGGTTGATGACTCTGACTACATCTTTCCGGACGTCGCCCGAGGGGAATTGACACCGCGGGATGAGAACTCGCTGCGCGCGGCCTGGACGGATGTGCTGACCGGCCGGATTCCGAGAGCGGAGCAGGTGATCTACAAACTTCTGGCCGCTCAGCCTGGGCTGCGTCCGGCGCAGATCGTTCTCGGGTTCGCGGCCCTGCGGGACAACCGCTTGCCGGATGCGGACACCATCTTCAGCGCGGTGCTCGCCGCGTACCCTGACGAAGTCACCGCCCTCGTGGGAGCCGCCTCGGTCCGCCGCAAACAGGGAGCGCTGGACGAAGCCCTTCCTTTATACATGCGCGCGCTTAAGGCGAGACCTCGGGACGGCGCGCTGGCCCGGCGGGTGAGTGAGGTCAAACTTTCGGTGGCCGAACAGGCAATTTCGCGCGCGAGCGTCCTTTCCAGTGAGGGCCGCAAAGGGGAAGCGATCGTCATGTTGCAGAAGGCCCTCGAAATAGCGCCCGAGCTTTCTCCCGTCCGCCTGGAACTTGCCGATCTGCTCATTGAGGCCGGACGACGCGCCGAGGCACTGTCCGTCCTGGCCGCGGCGGAGGATGTGGATCGAAACATCGCGATGCGGCTGGCCAACATCCGGTTCGACGATGGCGACCTGGAGGGCGCGGAGATGGCGCTTAAGCGCGGACTCCTTGATGTGGCGGAGGATTCCGAAGGCGCCAGTCTGCTGGCCCGCATCAAGCAGCGCCGGGCCTTTCTGGCTCTGCCCGAGCCGCTTCGGGCGATTGGTACCGCGGCCAGGGTCACCCGCGCGGAACTCGCGGCGCTGGTGGTGGTCAAAGTTGATGCGCTCAAATCGAAGAAGCCCACGGGCCGCGGGGAAGTGGCCTCTGACCTGTCCCGCACCTGGGCGCGACCGCAGATCCTCCGGGCGATCGAACTCGGGCTCGTGGACGTTTACCCCAACCACACCTTCCAACCAAGTGGCGTGGTGAGGCGCGGGGAACTGGCCGTGGTCGCGGCCCGCGTTCTGGACCAGGTGGGGTTTGGGCGTGCGTCCGGCGCGACACCGAGGGACATGTCACCTTCACACCTTCAGTACATCTCGGTGGTGCGTGTTCTGGGGGCGGGTGTTATGCAGAACGCGATGTCCGGCGCTTTTGAGCCCTGGCGCATCGTGTCTGGGGCCGAAGCGCAGGCCGTCGTTGACGCCCTGGCGCGCCTCTCCACGCAGCGTTGAGTTGGGGGAGGGGCGTAGCACCTCGACACTACGACATTTAGTGGTTTCTTCCTTCGCTGCCTTGACACTGCGTCTGTGTCCGGTAAACTCCGCAGTCCTTGTTCCATCAGGAGTGATCGAAGTTTGCCAACCGTCAGCCAATTGATTCGAAGTGGTCGCACCAAGCTGAAGTCGAAGACTGCGAGCCCGGCGCTCCAGGAGTCGCCCCAGAAGCGCGGCGTGTGCGTGCGTGTTTTCACGACCACCCCGAAGAAGCCGAACTCGGCCCTTCGCAAAGTTGCCCGTGTTCGCCTGACCAACGGAATCGAAGTTACCGCCTACATTCCCGGAGTGGGTCACAACCTCCAGGAACACTCGCTGGTCCTCATTCGCGGCGGCCGTGTCAAAGACCTTCCCGGCGTTCGATACCACATCGTTCGTGGTTCTCTCGACGCCACCGGGGTGGCCGGCCGCAAGCGCAGCCGCAGCAAATACGGCGCGAAACGGCCCAAGGCCGCCTAGTTCCGGGCCAGGCCGTAAGCCCCTTGCGCACCACCCCTCATGGGTTTGTGCCAAAAACACTTTAGTTTTCAGCAGTTTTAGTCTAAGATCGCCGTCCCCTCCGGAACGACCGAACACACAGTCGGTCACTTCGAAGGCAAAAGTAAAATCAAGAAGAAGCCTGGGAAATCCCGCCGCAGAAGCTCTGAAACCGCCCCCCAGGGTGCAATCAAGCGAATAGGCGAAAGATCCTTGAGCCACACTCGATGCGACGAAAGCATCAAGGGCAGCCGTTACCGTCCTTGTTCTGATCGTCTCGCGTCGAGGCCCGAAGGGTCTCCCTTCAGGGTGTGCTCCAAGGGTCTTTGAAAAACCTAAGTTCTTGCAGGTTTCCCCAAAGGCCGTCACTAAGTTTTCAAAGTAGAAGTTTGGAGCGCTAAGCAAATGCCACGTCGCGGCACCGTACCCAAGCGGGATGTCCTCCCGGACCCTCTCTACAATTCGACTCTGGTCACGAAGTTCGTGAACTGCCTCATGAGCGATGGCAAGAAGTCCACTGCTCAGCAGATCATGTACGGCGCGCTCAAGGCCATCCACGAGAAGACTCAGGACGACCCCCTCAAGCTCTTCAAGAAGGCGGTCGAAAACGTGAAGCCGACGCTCGAAGTGAAGAGTCGGCGCGTGGGCGGTTCGAACTACCAGGTTCCGATCGAAGTGAACCCCAACCGCCGCAACTCGCTCGGAATTCGCTGGATCATCAGCTACGCGCGCCTGCGTTCGGAGCGCGGCATGATCAGCAAGCTCTCGAACGAACTGCTCGACGCGTCCAACCTCCGTGGCGGGGCCATGAAGAAGAAGGACGATGTTCACAAAATGGCCGAGGCCAACAAGGCCTTCGCGCACTACCGCTGGTAAGCGGTTCTCCCTCTTAAGGACTCCAGAGAAACAATCGTGGCTGCTCGTTCTACCTCGCTCGAAAAGACCCGCAATATCGGGATTGCTGCGCATATCGACGCTGGCAAAACCACGACTACGGAGCGCATTCTTTTCTACACCGGCGTCAACTACAAGATCGGCGA
>CAZFQH010000008.1:0-25293 GCA_964520805.1 uncultured Acidobacteriota bacterium
CCGCGCACGTGCGCGGTCGGCCATTCGACAGAACCGTTCTCCGGGGGCCTCGGTTGTCTGATAGGAGACCAGGTCCTTGTCTTTGAGGAAGCCCGCGGCCTCCAAGAGGCCCGCGTAGTAGGCGGGGTTGTAGGGCATCAGGAGCGGGGGAGGTGAATCGAATCCGTCGATCAGAAGCCCGCATTGATCGTTCATCGTGAAGTACGCGGGTCCGCGAACTTCGGTGGCTCCTCGCTCCCTGGCCCACGCCATGGCGTGATCGATGAGCGCCTGCGCGACCTCCGTCTGGTCGCGGCACTCAAACGCCCCGAACCATGCGGCCTTTACGCCCCAGGAGCGTTCAAAGCGAGCGTCGAGGGCCACGCAGATTCGCCCGCAGAGGGCGCGGTCCTGGAAGGCGAGGAACCATTCCGCCTCGCCTTGCTCGAAGAAGGGATGCCGCTTTCGGTCGAACCGCTGACGCTCCTCCGACAATAGGGGAGGAACCCAGAGGGGGTGGGACTCGTAAACGACCCAGGGGAACCGCAGGAAGGCCTCCCGATCCTCGGGCGACCGCACCGGCCGGACGGTCAGTTCCAAGGGGCCAAAAGCAGACAGGCATTGGCCCCGCCGAATCCGAATGAATCGGCAAGGGCGAGACCGCCCAGATATCGGCTGCCGGTTTTCGTGACGTGGTTGAGCCGGCAGAGTGGATCCACGTCGGCGAGGTTTGGGTGTGGTGGAATCGTGCCCTCCAGAAGTGTCAGGGCCAGTGTGGCTACTTCAATCGCTCCCGATGCACCCATGGCATGGCCGGTGAGCGCCTTGAGCGACATGACCGCGGCGCGGCCATTCGGCCCGAAGACCGATCCCGCGAATTGCGTGCGCTTCCCCGCCACGTCGAACCGACGAATAGGGCGAACACCGCTTTGCCCAGTCCAGGCCACCGCGTAGTGCGATTGTGTAGTGAGACCGAGTGGCGAAAGCAGGCCGATCCCGGTGATGACGACGCGCTCAGGCACGGCGACGAGACTCCACCAGCGCGACGATGGCGCCGACGGTCTTGAGCTTCGGGATCTCCGGGTCCTCAATCTCGATGCCAAGCCGGGTCTCGAGTTCCAGGGTCAGTTCGAAGAGATCCAACGAGTGCAGGCCCAGGCCCCCGGGGCCGAAGAGGGGCTGATCTAGGCCGATTTCCTCGGGCCGGCACGTCAGTCCGGCCGATTCGACGAGGATCCGCCGGATTTCATCGGCGAGGGCGGCAGTTTCGTTGATCATTCGACGCCCGACGATAGCAAGGGGGATGGTGACGATGGCGAGGCTGCCAGGGTAGACCTCGTGAATCAGATTGACCGAGCCCCCCTTCACCTCACCCGCGATGGCTTGGCCGATCTCCCGCGCGAGATTCCAAAAATAGCCCCACGTGTCGCGACTCATCCCTTTCGATGTAGGGCAGGATCTCGGAAAGCACCGGTTCCACCCTCGCTTGCGACAGGAACTGGAAGGTTCCGAAGGCCATGCCCTCGACCAGAAGCTGCATGGCGATCAGCTTGACCGTGAGATCGCGACCGGCCAGTAACGACCGCGTCGGGGCTGCGAAATAGGAGTCGAGTGGTGGAATCGGAACGTGAAGCTGGCTCAGGTAGTCGCGGATGAGATCCACCATGAAGGACTGCGGCGGCCAGGAGCCGAACGCACCCCATTTCCCTCTGAAGCTCTGGCCGATGCAGGAAAACAGACCCTGCGTGAGCTTTAGTGCTATGCCGGGATTCATGAGTGGGTTTGCCGGAGTGCGGACCGTTTGAGAAGACGCCGATATTGAATCCACTCGGGTTTGAGCCTATCTCGCGGGGCGCTCCATCCGTGTTTGAGGTGGGGCCCGCAGCCTGAGCGAATCGGGTGGGGGGTCTGTGCGTCTCGGCCCGATGTCGAAGACCGTGAGACGATCTGCCGAATCGATCGGGAAAAGGGCGAAGGTGGCCTGCAACTGCGGGACCAGCGCGCGAGAAGCGACAATCCGCCCGGCTCCCTCCCGCTGTATCGCCGACAGCGTCCACTCGGGCCTGAATGAGCCTTGAGAGCGGGAGAAGTCCTCAATGGTGCTCCGGCTGGACATGCGCAACCGCACTCCCTTCTCTGCCTTGATCAGGGCTGCCCCTTTGACGAGAACGCGGCGAACCAGACCGCGCGGTCGATAAGGCGCGTATCGGTATTCCCAGGACAGTTCGAGCCCCTCGGAAGACTCCCTGCTCGCTAAAAGCCTGGATCCGCCGACGGGCTCCAGCACCAGTTCTGTCTCCGCCCGACTCTCGATGACCAGGCTGCCGGTTGAGCCGCGGATCCGGGCCGCTCCGGAGGCCACGGTCAGGCGGAACAGGGGACATCTCTCGACACCATCGTCGAAAACCAGGGTGGCTTGGGCCGGTTCGGCAGTGCTTGCGATGAGCGACAGAGGACTTCCAAGCAAGCCGTAGTCGCCCAGCAGCAGGTTCTGGACCAGGGCGCTCTCTCGCCGTTCCCTTTCGCTCGCGTACCACCGGTAGTGGTCGCCGATGAAGGCCCGTCGCCCGGTGAGGCCACGAAACCAATAGCCTTCCAGGCTCGGTGTCTCCGTCGCGACCGCGAGAATCGGGCCGGGCGGGATCCTCATCAGAAGGTGCCCTTCTTCAACCGTGAGCCGACCGGAGTCCCGGAACAGACCCTCGTTCTGGATTAAGGCGGCGGGGGTTGCCAGCAGAACCCAGATCGCGACACCCCCGAGCACTCCGCTTCGCCAGGGAAGGGAGGCGAGGCCATAGGCGGTCGCAAGAGTGGCCGCAGGCGTTGCGATCAGCCAGATGCGATCGAACTGGAGCATAGGGGTCAGCAAGCTCAAAACGACCGCACCCGCAATCCAGGGTTCCCAATGCGAGCGGACCAGCATGCGATCGCGGCTTACCTTGAACGCCAGGGCGACGGCCATGGGCGCCACGCCGAGAACGCTCGGGATGGGGTGAAACCAGACGTTCTGGATTCCCTCCAATAAGGGAACCAGGCCGTCCGCAAGGTCTCCACCGGCCGCTCGCAGTTCTGTTCCGAGACGCGCGACCCGCGACAGGGTGTCCAGACCGGGAAGCAGGACGGTCACCGCGGCCAGTCCAAACGCCGCCAACTCCCTGGGGTGCCGGAGGCGGTCCCGAGCCAAAAGCACGAAGCAGGCTGTCCCGAAGAACGGGACGCTGTAGATGTGTGACAACGTCACCATTCCCAGAGCACTACCCGCGATGGTCGATGCGACGAGCCGACTCCGGTCCGTCCCGGCCTCGTCACGGAGGGTCAGTCCAGCAAGAGCGAGGGCCCCGAAGCCGGTTCCCAGGAACTGGCCGTACCCTCCCCATCCGAGTTGCGTCCAGCCAGAAGGCGCCGCAAGCGCGAGCAAGTAGGCGAGGGCTCCCGCACGCATGCCCAGAGCCGCCCAGGCCAGGCCGCCCAGGCAGGCGGCCTGGAAAAAGAGGAGGGCCACGCCGAGCCCCTTCAGTAGCGCGGATAGTTCCGCGAGCTCCGGAGCGAGGCGCCGGCAATGGCCCATGATCCACGGGAGGAGCGGGGCATACGTGGCGTCGATCGAAGCATCGCCAAACGCGAACGACTCGGCCAGCATGTTCCCAGGGTCGGCGCCGGAAGGCAGCGTAGGCGTTGATGAGAGGGCGGCGGTCGCCAAGAGGGCCACGCACACGGACAGCCCGGCCAAAAGCCCCAAGTCGCGATTGGAGATGTCGATGCTCAAGTATACGCAGACCACTTTCGGGGCTCGATTCACCTCCGCGCCCGTCGTCGTGCCGCCGCCCGCGTCGAGAGACAAACTAAAGTCACGTCCCATGTCGCTTGAATCATCACCGGGCAACCCGGGCCGCCCCATGCCAGCCGGGTCCGCATGGCGGCGTTGGGCGCGCGCCTCCTGGTGGATCGCCCTTGTCATTGCCGGCTATCAACTGTTCGTGCCTCCCATCGTGGGCCAGGCTGACACCGGGGATATGTGGCGCAACATGCTCGCAGGCGGCCTCGACTATGCCCCCGGATTCGATATCGCAACGATGCGGGTCGTGCACGCGATCGAGGCGTTCCAGATCCGCGAACCGCGGTTCTCGAAAGGCGACGGCGGCAAGTGGGACGACCCGGCCATCACCTCGGAGATCCTCGTCATCTTCCTGGCCCGAGCCTTTCACTGGGTTTTTGGGAAGACCCCCGCTCTGGACATTCGCTACCTGGGCCTCGCCCATCTGCTCCTGTTCATGGCGGGATGGCGCATGTGTCTTGAGGTCGGACTCCGAAGACTGGAACCGCGCGCGATCGGCGTGGCTTCGACGCTGGCGCTGCTCTTCTTCACCGATGTCGGCTACGTGGCGTACTTCAACACCGCCTACGGCGAGGCCGCCACGCTGAGCTTCTTGTCCATGGTCGTCGGGTGCGCTCTCATGGCCATCGACCGTGGTGGATTCGCTTGGTTCTCGGCCTTCGTGATCGCCGCTCTACTCTTCGTCGTGGCCAAGGCTCAGAACAGCCTCGCCCTCTTCCCGTTGGGCGCGCTCGTCTGCGTTCTGGCCCGCGGGGGTTCCCGCTCCCGGCGGACCGGCGTGGTGGCGATCGGCATCCTTGCCGCGGGGGCGGCGGGGGTGTTTCAGAAAGGACATATGGACGCCATGCGCCACGCCGATGTCTACTCAGCGATATTTACCGGAATTCTTCCCCTCGCTGACGACCCCCACGCGGTGATGGCGGAGTTCGGCCTGGATCCGCGTCTTGAGAAGTACATTGGCAAGACGTATTGGGGCTCCCTCGATGGGCCCCAGGGCGATCCCATTTTCGAAGCGGACTTCGCGGATCGGACAAGCTTCCTCCCGATCGTGTCCTACTATGCGAGGAACCCGTCGCGTGTCCTCAAGATCTGCGCGAAGGGTGCTCCCGATGCCTTCTTCCTTCGCATGCCCTACATGGGAAACTTCACACCAAGTTCCGGCATGCCGCCCCTCTCCCACAGCCAGGCCTTTTCTCTCTGGAGTTCCTTCAAGGCCCGTGTAGTCCCCCGGCAGTTCGCGACGCTGTTGGTAGTGTACGGAGCCGCGTTCGCGTTAGCCGGCTTTGCCGTTGTGCGTGGAGCGACCCTGGGGGGTCGGCTCTCGGCCGGCCTGGTGCTGGTTATTGGAAGTATCGGCGTGCTTCAGTACCTGACGTCGATTCTTGCCAACGGGATGGAGGGCCTGTCCCGTCATCTCTTCCTCTTCAATGCGCTGACGGACCTGCTTCTTATAGTGGGCGTCGCGGCGGGACTTGAGCGTTGGTTTCGTCCAGGCCGCACGGTTCCCGCGGATTCTGATGACTCGAAAGCCGTGGATCCGGCCGGCTAGCGCGGTCCACCCTTCCAGACGAGCTTGGCGCCCAGAGTCGAGGCCGTGAAGCCGTTGGACTGCTCCAGACTGCCCGCACTTCGGACCCCGAGGAGTTCCAGTGAGAACGGGAGCTTCTTCAGGGGAATCGTCAGGACCACGATCGCAGACATGCTGATGTCGCCCTTTACCGTGATTGGAGTCGGCTTGAAGTCCACGTTGAAGTTGCTCCGGCCCACCTGGAGCGAAGCGAAATAGGCGAAGCCTGCGGGGAAGTACACGAAGCTTCGCGCGAAGAGGTTGTGGGATTTCTGATTCGAAGGCATCCAATAGCCGTTCTGGAAGTTCCGTGAGTGGTCGCTGTAGGTAAACTGATAACCGGCGTCAATGGGAACCCGGCCACCTACCAGGAGCTTTCTCTGGAGACCGACCGAACCCCCATAGCGATTGGCGTTCCCGGCGAGGCTTGACACCCGTCCGATCATGCCGTCGACGTTGACCGTCACCATGCGCGACGCCTTGTAGCTCAGCGAGGTCGCGAACTTGTCCACGTGGATCTGCGCATCCACGAAATCAACCGCGTAGCGGACCGGTTCGCGCTCGACCCCGGCGCGACCGCTCAGCCGGGCTCTCCCCCCGAACTGCCAGTTCGCGCCGAAAACCGGGTAGGTGTTCGTCTCTTTTCGGCCCTTCTGGGATTCAATGCCACCCTTAATAGAGAGGCGGTGCCCGCCGCGAAAGTCACGGCCGATCCCTGTTTCAAACGCGGAAATGTCGGCCTCGGCTCCCTTGCCGGGTGATGTGATCCTCACGCGCCCAGCGGAGAACTTAAACTGGGTTCCTCCTGAGGTCACCTGAGCGTCCACCAGGGTTGCTGCGGTCTCGTTGTTTCCGTTGTCGGTGCTCCGACCCTGGGCTAGGGAGACCGAGGGCGCAGTCATTGTCCTCGACACCCTTCCCAACGCCTTTACGGCCTCGTCGGCTGGGAACTGAGCCTCGAGTTCCCGCACAATCGGCATGGCATCGGGTGGGCTCGAGAACAGATCCATCCAAGCCATGTTCAATCTGGGCTCCATACGTTTCGGAAACTCCCGGGAAAGGCGCTCCAGCAAAGGCCGCGCCTCGTAGTTGACACCGAGCGAAACCAGGGCGCCCGTCTTGCCCAGGATCGCGTCGACATCCTCGGGGTTCTTCAGGAGCACTCGCTCGTACCGAGCGAGCGCTTCGGCGTGCTTCTGCTTTGAGCCGAGCACCTGTGCGGTTCGCAGCAGGGCCTCGCGATTGTCGGGGTCGAGGGCCAGGACTTCCTCGTAGAGCACAATCGCCTTGGCCGTCTCCCCCCGGTTCCACGCCGCCTCGGCGGCCTTTTGGTCCGGCTCGGCGGTGGCAGGCGCAGGGATAATCAGGGCACCAGCGAGGGCAAAAACGGCCAGTGATACGCGAAAACGGGTTTGCATCGGGTAGCTCCATCATCCTTGGTTAACGGGAACAGGCACAATATCAACATTTATGGCGTCGTCGGACGACTCACCTCGATCAGGGCGAGAGCTGGATTCTTGAAAACCAGTTGGAAACCCGGTGATCCCGCGAGGAAGGCCACGCGGGCCTCGTCGCCGAGGGTGGCGCGTTGGGGCGTCCAGATGTTCTCGAAGGTCGCCAGGCGGTCGTCGGCATCGAGGGCCATCCAATGAGCAGCCCGGGGTCCGACCGCGAGCAGACGGAGGTCATGAGACCCCTGGCGCAGAGCATCTCGTACGGCGAAAACGGAGACCCGGACACGTTCGGGAGACCCTGAGCTGAAGATGTCCATGAGTTGACCCCGGGTGGCCGCAGTTGCGTACGTGCCGCCGGCCGTGTTGACGCCGCTCAGTCCTTCGAGGATGTGCTGAGTGGCGGGCTCGGCGACGAGCAGGGTATCCCGGTAGCGGGGCTGATCCAGGAAACGGGCGGCGACCATCTCATCCTGACTCACCAAAGTGAACACCCCCTCGAAACGAAGCCACCTCTTGAGCGACAGTTCCTGATTCACGGCAAAGATACTGAACCACGCGCTCACCAGGAGCGCCAGATTCACAACCTGAACCCCGCGCGTCCGGCCCTCGAAGAACGCGCTGGCGAGTGCGGCCGCAACCAGCGGGGCCAGGACGAAGTGGGCGAGAGCAAACAGCTTGAAGCTGTAGGGGAACGGAAAGAGGATGGCGGGCACGAGCAAGCCTGTGACTACGCAGAAGATTCGCAGCCGGACGCCCTTGGTCCGCCAGGCCAGAACCGCCAACAGGATTCCGTAGGCGTAGTAGCCATAGCCGTACCAGTGCCGAAAAAGGTCGTTCTTCTGATCCGCGCTCAGGTTGAAGGCGGCGCTGTCGCCGATCGAAAACGGGTCCATACGGAACGCCGAGTTGTAACCGGCGAGAAGGAAGCTGACTGCGACGATCAGGACTCCTCCGACTTTCAAGCCCACCATCAGCCCGCCCTTCTGATCGAGAGCCCGAACGATGTGGAGTGCCCCCAAGAGCGCGACGCCGATGCCCCCCACGAAGAAATGGGCAACCGCCAGGTACAGCAGTTGAATCGTCAGTTCCCGGGGCGGGACTTTCCGGTCCAGGAAGTCCGCGGCGCACACGGCGAAGTACATCCCCGCAAGATTCTGGGGCATGTGCGAGAAGCCGGTCATGGCGATCTGCGACTCCAGAGTGAGCGCTCCCAGGGAACCAGCCAGAAGGGCGTCGAGAGCCTTTCCCCGGATCGACCAGCCGAGCCGGAAGGTGACGAGTGCAGCCAGAAGCGAGTGGAGAAGATCGAGAAACCAGTACAACCCTTCGGCCGTGGCGCCACTTGCGACCCAGGCCAGGAACAGAGGTGCGTGGTACACCGGGGCATAGGTCGCGAGTTGAAAGGTATCCGAGTATCGGGTGAGATCGAGGGAAAACGCCCCTCGATTCATCTCCCGCGCAAGGGTCAGGTGTTGCAGGGCATCCCAATTCACGAACGAGGGGTACGGCGAATCGGAGCGCAGAAGAACCTGCGCCAGCAATGCGATCCCCAGGACGCCCGCTCCGGCCAGAGTGAGCGCCCTGGGCCACCCCTTTCGATCGCGCAGGCGGCGACGGATTTCCCCCAGCCCCCTCGCGGCGAGGAAGGTGACACTCACCGCCAGGAAGCCGTGCCTCAACTCCGGCGCGCTCCACCCGAAGACCACATTCGCGAGGCCGACCAGGGCGAGGAGGGCGAGACTCCCGCTGGCCCAGGCGGTGGCGAGCGAACTCCCGCGCCCGGACAACAGCCCGTAGCCGGCCAAAAGCGGAAGCAGGTAGTAAAGCGCCGCGCCAGAGGCCGCCCGGATCATCCCCTGCTCCTCCGGAAAGGACTGATGGTGAGAGTCGACGAGGCCCGTCTGCCGGCAAGTTCGAAGGCGCTTTCGAGTTCAATCTGATAGGAGACAGTATTCAGGTAGGCCCGAGAGCCCCCGGGCCGCTCCAGGAGCCACCCCCGCCCGGTGAGGAGTGAGACGATGGTGATTCTCGTCTTTTCGGGAATCTCGTCGCGCGCAGTCCCGTCCGAGGCCCGTCGGGTTACCGGAAGGCCGTCGAGATGGATGATCAGAGTCCCGGCCGGTGCCAGGACGTGCAGGTATCGTCGGGGTTGCGCTCCCTCCGGCAGCGAGACCAGCTTTCGCACCCGAAAGGCGCCGTTCCAGCGGCGCGCTTCAAACCGCCCGCCCGCCTGCCCGGCATAGTCAAAGTGAGGTCGTCCCGCGCCCATCGTCGAGAGCAGGAGATCCAGAATCTCGACTCCGGGCCGCGACCGGGCAAAGGGGAAGTCCTCGAAACGGGCCAGGCCGCTGATTTGTCCATTCCCGAGGACCCAGCCGTCGCGCGCCGGGGATAAGGGTGTGTACTCGCGAGCATCGTCCTCGTCGGAAATGGTCAGGCCGTCGTGGGACGCCTCTGCTCGAAATCCCTCAATGGAAATCCAGGGCTGCGAGTTACCCGGGTTGATGCCAGCCAGAATCCAGGCGACGAACCCTCCGCACGCGATGAGGCTGGCCGCGTCGGCCCGTTTCACGCCCTTCTCCCTGGGCTCCCAGCCATCGCGCCTTCGTAGATCTCGACATGACGCGCCGTCGAGCGAGTGACACCGAAATCGGCCACCGCCCGCTTCCGCGCGGCGTCGCCTATCCTCGCCCTCCGGCCTGGGTCTCCGAGCAGGTCCTTGATCGCGCGATGAAAGGCGGCGACATCGACTTCGGTCTGCACGATCTCCGTATCATCCACCTGACCCTCGTAGGCGCGGTCGCGACACACCACCGCCGACAGACCGCTGGCCATAGCCTCCATCACCGACATGGGGAAGCCCTCTCCTTCGGACGGCAGGGCGAACACATCGGCGGCACGATAGATTGTCGGCATCTCCGACGGCGGCACGCAGATGTGACGCACAGCCTTGTGGTTGCCCTCTGGGAGATCGGGTCCGCATAGGACGAGGTCAAAGGTTCCGTCGAACGGGATCAGGAGGCGTTCGACGTGCTTCTTCGGCACAAACCTTCCCACAAAGAGGACCACAGGGCGGTGGGGCGAGATGCCGAGCCGGAGCCGGGCTTCCAGTTTTTCCTCCGGGCTCGCCGGCCGGAAATGCGTCAGGTCGATTCCGTTGGGGACCAGCCTCAGCTTCCCGGGATCGGGCATCTGGTCGCGTAGCCAGTCCTGAACCCGGTGGTTCAGGCAGATAACCGTGGCTGCGGAGCGAAGAAAACGCCTGGTGAAGATCTGGAAGGCGGTGCGCTGAGCGAAGTTCAGGAGCGGACTGGGGTAGCGCGTGAAGCCCACGTGCTCCGTGACCACCACCGGCTTGCCCGCCCGTCCGGCCAGACGCAGGGCGATGATGGAACTGTGAAAGAGAAATCCGTGGATGTGGACAACGTCGCAGTCCGCGATCTCCGCGCGCAGTGCCCCATCAAGGGCTGGAGAGAAAATCGGGTAGGGGACACGCATTATGCGCTCCAAGCCGTTCCACGCCCGGACTCGGACGCGGCGGACCCGGGTTTCCGGGATGGCACCTTCACCACAGGAACTGGTGAGAATCGTGCTGCGGTGGCCGGCTTTCACCAGTCCAACCGCGAGATTCTCGACCGCGGTTTCCAGCCCACCGAGTTTCGGCAGAGCGTATTGGCTGACCAGGAGGACCCGTAGCTGGCCGACGGGGTGGGCGTTTAGCTTCAATTCATGGAAGTCGGTCAGAAGGCGCGAATTGTACATTCTGTTCTAGGGGTCTCAACCAGTCACCAAGGACCAGCTCCGGACGGAGGCCCTCACTTCTCGATCCTGACGGACTTGACCCCGATCAGTATTCCCAGCCAGCGCCTGGATGTGAGCCGGAGCCTTTCGATCCTCTCGCCCTCCATGCTCCACAGATGGAAGCTGCCGTCTCCTCGCCTCTCGACCCTCATCTTCATCCTTCCGTAGCGCCCTAAAAGTCCATTGGTGATGTAGCGCAGGTGCGCGATGCCCGACTTCGTCAGGTCGCAGGCAGGACAACTGAGCATGACGGAGGCGCGGCCATCGGTGCGGGCCATGACTACTTCCCCTGCTCGCAGCGCCTGAAGGGTCGCGATCGTTTCGTCTTCCTTGCTCCGGCGCACGAGGTGGCGAAGGCGGCCGTCCGGCGCGATCACCATGATCAGCTGGTGGACCAGATTGTCCTCGGGCTCGCTGATGATCGTGACCAGGACCTGCTCACGGTCCGGGGCAGGCGCGGGGGGGGGCGCCCCCTGGCCTCCCAGCAGCAACAGCAGCGCCATCAACATCACAGGTTGAGCCTACCAATCCAGGGACGCCGCGGTCGTTCACGGTCTACAGAAGCCCTTCACGCGCGTACCACTTCGCGGTGCCGTTCATGCCTTCCAGCAGTCCGCGTCT
This sequence comes from uncultured Acidobacteriota bacterium, assembly GCA_964520805.1. Lineage (GTDB taxonomy): Bacteria > Acidobacteriota > Vicinamibacteria > Fen-336 > JAGNNV01 > JAGNNV01. The sequence continues at coordinate 11,258 of CAZFQH010000008.1, forward strand.
TGCCACGAAGCCGGTGGCTGCCTGCAGGCGCTCCGTTCGGCAGGTCCAGGCCGGAGCCAGATACTCGGGGACCTTCCACGAGGCGATGAAGGTCTCGCTTCCGCTCCATCGGGCCCCGGTTCCCACGACCGCGGCGTAGACCCTGAACGCCGGAATGGGCACTGGGATCGTGCGCACCCTGCGACCAAGCGCGTTCCCAATGGAGTCGGCCAAGCTGAGTTGAGTATGGACCTCAGGGTGAGCGACATGAAAGGTCCCACCCGCGGCGGTCGGACACGCCGCCAGCAGAAGCAGAGCCTGGCAAAGGTCCTCGACGTGGATCATCGACAGCTCCTGCCGGCCGTCGCCGATCACGGGCGCTATTCCGAATCTCGATCCGCTCCGGAACAGATCTAGGAAGGCGCGGTCGTAGGGCCCATACACCGCGCACGGACGAGCGATCACCCAGGGAACCCGGCTTGCCCGCACCACACCTTCTCCCTTTAGTTTGCTGCGCCCGTAGGCGGTGACCGGGGCAGGCCCTGCTGCTTCATCGACCGGTGCGCCTCGGAGAGAAGGACCGGTGACGGCCAGGGAGGAAATGTGGATGAGTCGCTCGATCCCCGTTGCTTCAGCGGCCTTCACCAGCTTCATAGTGCCTTCCACATTCGCGCGGTCAAAGGCCGCTTCGTCGGGCGCGGTCACCCGGCCTCCGAGATGGAAAACGAAACGTGCTCCCTGGACCAGGGCGGGGAGCCCTTCTCCCGATTCCAGATCACCCGTGACGATCTCCACGCCGGAAAAAGGCTTCCCCGGCCGCGCCAGCGCGCGCACTGCGAAGCCCTGCTCGGCCAGGTGCGTCACCAGGTTTCGTCCGACGAAACCGGTGGCCCCCGTGACCGCGACCAGATCGCCGGTCATGGTTGAGCGAGACCGCCCCCGGTCTCTCGGCGGATTGCGATCACTTCTCCCTGCCGGTTGAAGCGATAGGTTATTCCCGCCCATTTGATTTCATTCAAGAACAGGGTCCGCATGGCGGCCGCGGCCTGCGCGAGTCTCAGCAGCGGAGCCAGGACAAACAGCGTCGCCTTCCCACGGATCGGCCCGAGCGCCGAGTAGCCCGCCGTAAAGATCACGGCCGCCGTCCAGGCCAGGGCTCCGGCGCGGGCCGCATCGACCGAGAACGGGGACAGAGTCTCGAAAGGCGAGGCCGCGAGAGCCAGCACGGGAAGGAGCAAGCCGAATCCTTCGAGACCCAGGCCCAGAAGAACGAGGCCCCACAGCGGGCGTGCGTGCGCTTTGGTGTTGAGAATCTGTCGCTCGAACCAGGCGAAGGCCCGACGCGGATCCTCAATGCAATCGTCGGTTTGGATCAGCAGTTCAGGAATGAAAGTGGCGCGTTTGCCGTGAGCTACGAGGGCCGCGGTCAGACTGAGGTCGTCCGAAATGGAGGTCCGCCATCGCTCCGCCACTTGAATGGCCTCGAAATCCCGCCGCCGAAGGGCGAACGACCCGCCCCACAGGCCCAGGCCGAAAAACCGGCTCAGCGGTACGAACCACGCGACCATGGTCATGCTGGCGAGGGCGTGGAAGTGTCCGGCGATCGTCCCGGGCCCGACGATCCAGCGGTAACCGGTGGTGACCGTGACCGATTCCTTCTGGAGGGGCCGCACCAGGGTCGCGAGCCACCCCTCGGGAGGCGTGAAGTCATTGTCTGCGAAGGCCAGGATCTCGCTGTCTCCAGCGGCGGTGACTCCGGCGAGCATGTTGTGGTTCTGCTGCGAGGAAAGAAGCGCCTTCCCGGCGACGACGAGTTCGACGCTTGCGAACTCCTTTGCCGCTGCTCGAATGAACGGTACTCCGGGATCCTCCGCGGACTCGACGCAGACGAGGAACCGGGCGCGCATCCCGACACAAGACGCTGCGTGAGCGCGGATTGCGACTGCGAATCCACTGGGCACGCCGAAGGAGGGCATGATGACAGCACATCGTGGCGGCGGCCCGTCGGGAGTTTCGCCGGCCCTCGCCCCACCGCGAAGAATGAACACGCTCAAGAGCACGACTGAGGTCTGGAGAAGGCCTGCGAGCGCCACCACCAGAAGCAGGATCACGCGCTGGGGGAGGGCGAGAGCGAAGGCTCCGGCTGCGCGGCTTCGCTTGTGATCTGCAGCAAGAATACAAAGGCGAAGGAGGCCGCCCAGAGAAGCATGGGAATCGCCCAGATGAGCCGGTCCGCCGTGGCGATCATGGCGAAGGCTCCGAGGCAATAGAGGGTCGCGAGCCCCTCGGCCCAGACCGTCCAGTCCCGCGGAACGCGGTAGGAGTCGAGGCGGACGCCGTGGGGAACCTGTTTTGGGGTTCGCTCGAACTCGCCGGCCTCGTTCGTGAGATACGCGCCCGCGATGGCGGCGGAGACGGCAATGGACAGGCCCTGACTGACCGCGATGGCGGCCACGACGTCGCGCACCCGCCGTCCGAACGGTGCGACCTCCCGCGCCCGATGAGCGAGAAAGAAGGCGACCGGGGCGGCCCAGGCGAGGGGGGCCAGGAGAATCTGCGTGGCCGCGAACAACATCGGTGGCTCGATGAGGAACACGAAGAACGGCCACAGCACCGCCATGGCGAGAACCAGGGCCTGCGTGTGGTAACCGGCTACGGTGGCGACTTCGGCAAAACGACGACCCCCGGTCCACGGCCCGCGAAGAAGATCGGGAATGAGCTTCACGAAACACTGAGTTGTGCCCCGAGCCCACCGACGCTGCTGCCGCTTGAACGCGGCGAGATCCGCGGGCAGATCGCAGGGAACGCCGATCCCGGGGAAATAGAGGCCCTTCCACCCCTTAAGTGCTGCCCGGTAGGACAAGTCGAAGTCCTCGGTGAGCGTGTCGGCGGTCCAGCCGCCCGCGTCCTCGATGCAGGACTTCCGCCAGATCCCGCCCGATCCGTTGAACTGGATCACCAGATTCATGGCCTGTCGAACCGGGTTCACAATCAGGAAGAAGCGATCCAGCATGATGGCCTGGGCGCGGGTCATGACGTTGGCGTCGATGTTAAGGTGCTGCCATCGTGCCTGGGCGAAGCCCACGCGCGGATCGGCGAAGGCGTCCTTTTCGACAATCAGTCGCTGCAGAAGGTCGGGCTGAGGCACGAAGTCGGCATCGAAGATGGCGATCAGTTCACCCCGGGCGTGGGCGAGGCCATGGGCCAGCGCCCCCGCCTTGTACCCGGTCCGGTTCCCGCGCCGCAGCGCGACCACGCGACGGCCTCCTGGGCGAAGTTCGGCGATCGCGACATCGACAATCTCCCTGGTCTCATCGTTCGAGTCGTCGAGGACCTGAATCTCCAGGCGGTCTTTCGGATATGCGAGCGCCCCCACGGCCTCAATCACTCGGGCGGCCGCGAATCTCTCGTTGAAGAGGGGAATCTGAACGGTGACGAAGGGAAGCGGGCCGAGCGAGTCGGATCGTGAACGAGGCGGAGGAGTGAGCCGCGATCTTCTGAGGTGCTGAAACAGCAGAAAGAATTCCCAGAGCGCGAAGAGCAGGCCCAGGCCGAGAAGGGCCAGATAGACGAAGGTCAGAATGGGAGAAGCCATGGGGAATGCTGCGACGGGCGCGCGATTCTATCGTTCACGGATCGGAAGCCGAGGCTCTGCTGCTCCGGCGCTGAGGGTGCGAAGGAATCGTCAAAACGTGCGAACGGAGCGAAAGCACTCTGACTATGATGTACGGACTTCGAGAGGGGAGGCTTAAATGCCTGACCATACAGATCGCGGCCTGGACTCCGCCGCTGATACTGCGCTGGCGCCTGCACCGAGCCACGCCCCGGCGTCGATCTGGAGCAGCAACTGGCCCTTGCGGACCCGATCTCCCTCCTTCACCGCCAGATGCGTGATCTGGCCCGCGATGGTGGCGGAGATGTCGAGCTTCCTCTGAGCCTTGACCTTGCCGTTGGCCTTGACCTTGGCCTGGAGGTCGGCGCGGGCGACCGTCGCCGTTTGCACGGCAGTGGGCTGCGGCCCGCGACGGGACACGACGAAGCCCGCGACCGCCGCCGCCACGACGACAAGCCCGCCCACGACCAAGACACTCCAATGCTTCAATTCTGTTCGCCTCATTCTAATTTCCTCCGCTCCCCGGGCCTTTGCGATCGAGGGTTATCGGATCCTGCGCAAGCTGGGCCAGGGAGGAATGGGAGTCGTCGTCTATCTCGCCGAGGACAGCGTCTTCAACCGCCGCGTCGCGATCAAGGTGATCACCGCGGGTCTCGCGGACGAGCCCGCGGCGGACGCCTTCTTCCTGCGGAAAGCGAGGGCGATGGCCACGGTCGAGCACCCCAACGTGGTTCGGATCTACTCCTTCGGGGAAAGTACCGGGTCCGCCTACCTCGTCATGGAGTACGTGGAGGGCGAGACTCTGGCCGAGCGTCTCCGCGCTCAGGGGCGGCTTTCCGTCGAGGAGGCAATTCCGCTCGCCCTGCAGATCACGGACGCGCTCGACGCGGCCTGGGAGAAGGGGATCGTTCACCGGGACGTGAAGCCCGCCAACGTCCTGATCGATTCCCGGGGCCGCGTCCGGGTCGGTGATTTCGGCCTCGCAAAAATGGTCTCCACCCGCGAGGACGCGTCGCTTACGCGCGCCGGCCTGATTATGGGAACGCCCGACTATCTCTCACCAGAACAGGCGCGAGGGGAGAGCGTTGATTTCCGGAGCGACATCTACTCGCTCGGCGTGCTGCTCTACGAGATTCTCGCGGGTTCGCGCCCCTTCGCGGGAACGACGCCCATCGCGATCGTGGCCCACCACCTTCACACCGAGCCCAGACCCCTGCGCGAATTGAGGCCCACGCGCCGACCAGCCTCATCGCCCTGGTGGAAACCATGATGGCGAAAGACCGCGAGCGTCGGCCGCAGTCCTACGCGGACCTGCGCCGGAAGATCGAAGACTGGTCGGAGCCCGTCCAGGCCTGGACCTCCGGATCTCCGTTCCGCGGACTCTCGGCGTTCGAGTTCGAGCACGCTCCGGTCTTCTTTGGCCGCAGCCGCGCGGCGGAGGAAGTGGTCAGCGCGCTTCGGGAGCAGGCCGCGAAAGGACGCGCCTTCGTCCTGATCCTGGGCATGAGTGGCAGCGGCAAGTCATCGCTCCTCCGCGCAGGCGTTCTGCCGAGGATTGTGGAAGGGGGCGCGGTCGAGGAGTCCCCCGCGACCCCATGGCGCCTCTATCAGCAGAGTTGCGAAGGCGGCGACGTCTGGGGTTGCAACAACCCCGGCGCTCGCGGTCACCGCCATGACTCTGTCCTTGGATCGCACGTCCCTTTCAACGTAGGGCAGAACGACCGGCTCAATCCCCTGGTGTGGGCGGGGACGGGCGGCCCGGAGAAAGCGCATCCAAGTGAGCTGCGATGAGGGCGGCCAGCAGCGTTGTGATTGTCTTCATGTTCAGCCCTCTGGTCACTCGAACCTGTTATTCGGGTTGGCGCACCTCGGCCGCCTGCGCCAGGTCAGGCTCTCTCGACTCCGGGTGACGGCAGAAATTACCAAGCCCTAACTGAAGACCCCAGCCAATGCCTCGGGGGTGAGGGAGAGGGCCTGGGCGAAGCCGCCAATGAAGCGAACGGTGCGGGGCCGTATCGCGAAGAGAGAGAAGTCGGCGAGCCCGAACGTCATGGCGCTCTGAGGAAACCGGGAGAGGTAGGCCTCTTTAACCATCGCATGGCCTGGGCCGGATTCTTCGAGCGCGATGGCGCGGCCCTGGATGGTGACCCGTGGGGTGGCCTGAGGTGATACCTCGGGGTCGGGAGGCGCGATCACGAGGAGGCTGACCTCGGGACTTTCCTCGATGTCCTTCGTGTGCGAAGCGAGCCGGCTCACGTGGATGATGAAGCCCGCGCCTCCGGGGAGCAACGCAAACGGGACCATCGATACGAAGGGCTCGCCATCATGAAGCGTTCCGAGCGAGGCGATGGCCTGCGTCTCGAGGAGGCCGCGAAGCGCCCTGGCCTGTGCCTTATTCACGGGCGAAGTGTAATTCCCGTAGGCATCATCCACCGTGACCTGAAGCCCGCGAACGTCATGATCGACGGTCGTGGTCACGCCCGCATTGCAGACTTCGGCCTCGCCGCCCTGGCTCACGGAGGCCATGCGCGCGACCTGTCGGGCACGCCCCAGTACATGGCGCCCGAGCAACTGACAGGCGCGGGCGCGTCGCTCCGCAGCGATGTATATGCCCTCGGGTTCGTCCTTCACGAGATGCTCACGGGCAAACGCGTGTTCGAGGTCGGGTCGCTGAGTGAGCTACGGGCTCTTCACGCGGAAACGAAGCCGCCCGGTCTTTCCATGAGCGCCACGGATGGACCCCACACTGGATCGCGTGGTGCAGCGTTGTCTGGCGCGGGATCCCGCCGATCGACCGGCGTCCGCACGCTTGGTGCTCGCCGCGCAATTTCAGGTTGGGCCGCGGCGATCGGCGCGGGCCCTGCTGCTGGTGCGCGCGCCTCTGACCCTCGATTGGTCTTCGTGGTACGCCGGCCGCTTCTTCGCTGTTCTCGGCATTCTGGCCGGCCTGCTCGTGATGTCGGCGTTTCTCACCCTTGGTGGCAAGCCGGCCTTCGGTAAGGCCCTCCTTGGCGACTGAGGACGGATCGACGAACCCTGAATGTGGCCGCCCTTCGAGCCCCGTGTGGATGGCCTGCGATCGGAGAGGGCAACCACAAGGGCCGCGGTCCCCCAACCGCGAACGAGTTCAGGGGCTACGCCTGCGTTGATAACGTTGAAAGGCGCCGCCAATCGAAACGCGCAGCCGTTCTAGCCCTGACCTACGGCAGGTTCGCCCAGGCCGCGCAGCGGGTGAGGGCGCTCTTCGCGTCATCTGAAATGAGACCATCCTTTCGCAACGCATCCGCCAGGAGTGTGACGCTGCTGACGAACTGGCGGTGATTCGTCGCCCCGTTCGCGCTTCCCAGAATCGAGTCGGTGATCGAGCAGCCCGTCTTTAGGATGACGTCGACGGCGTGGGTCGTACACGAGCCGATCGTCACGAACAACTGCACTGGACCCGAGAGGCGGCAGGCGTCTACGACGTCCAAAACGAAGTCGTTGTCGTCGTCCACGTCGCAACTGTCGCCGATGCTGTCCAAGTCAAAGTCTTCCTGGCTGGGGTTCGGATTCACCGCGCAGTTGTCCACGTCGTCCGGCAGGCGGTCGGCATCGTAGTCGGTCATGATGAAGAGCACTTCTCCGTCGTGATCGGACATCGCCACCGGTGTCGTGGGATCGGCCTGGAACGAGATCGGTCCGTCGGCGTTTCCGCGCGCGTATTGCAACGTCCGGACATAGCGATCTAGGTTCGCCGTGGTCAGCATGTGGTCAAGGACCTGGGCGCTTCCGCCAAACACAAAGGAGTAGCGCTCGGACGCGGGAAGGCTATTCACCTGATTGACCAGATTCGGTTCCACGTGGTCGGCATGGCCCGGCTGGATCGCGCCTTTCGGGTCGAGGTGGCCGGTCATGATCCCCACCACATCGACAAAACCATCGCTGAATTCGAAGGCGTTGAAGTCGCCAGTCACCACGATCCGACGCGCGCGGTCTGCGGCCTGCAGCGACTGGATGTACTGCGCGAGCTCGGTCGCCTGCTCAAGCCGCTTCTGGCGGACTCGGTTGGCGCTCGAACCCGTGCCCTCAATGCCGCTCAGCGACCGGCCGTGCACGCCGATGACCGTGATCGGGAAGGGAGCGCCGTTGCCCACGTACTCGCCTTGCAACACGAGCGGCGGCCGGTCGTTCAGGCGGCTGCCGTCGAGACTGAGCCTGGTGGTGAGGCCCACCTGCGTCACTTGAGCAGTCACATTGATGGTGTCCCTGACCAGGACACCGGTGTCGATGCCGCCTATGTCGTTGCCTTCAAGGAGATAGGCGGTGTAACGGATCGACGGATCGTCGGCCTCGATCCGGTTCGCCAGAGAAATGAGCGCGGCGATGTTCTCGACTTCCTCAAGACTGAGGATGTCCGGAGCGCGAAGCACGGTTCGGATGTGGAGAGACGCCTTCGCCACCCGATCCCGGAACTGAGCCGGCGTGACCGGGCCATCGTTGGGGCCGTTTGTCGCATCGGCGTCGAAGAAGCGCAGCATGTTCTGGCTCGCCACCGTCATCTCCCCCGGATGCCTGGCGCGAACTGGTCGGGGGATCACGGCCTTCGTGTAGGAGAGCGTGGTCGGCCAGATCTGATAGTCATCGAACGAATAGGTGAGGGGCCCTTCGGCCACCTGGATCACAGAGCCCGCGGGAAAACTCGCGTCAGGAAGGCCGGCGCCATCGGGATTGATCTCGAAAACTTCCGGGTTGCCATCCCACAACACGGGATAGCCGGGGACGCCGGGGACGCCGGGATAGAGAAGGCCCGGCTCACGGAAGGCGCGGGTATCGTCGGCGACCATGGCAGCGTCGCCGAAGCGATCTGAGGGCGCCGAGGTCCGTCCGTCCATCACCCGCACCCTCATGCCCTCGAAACGCTCATACTCGTTCGCCGGGAACGGCTGATCGTGCGAAGGTACGAACTCGCCCGCGTTCACCTGGGTGAAGAGGACGGCTGCGGGCAGCGGGTTACCCGACGAATCCACGGTCACGGTGGCGTTGCTCAACTCGGTCAGGCCGAAGAACTCGGACACTGAGCCCGTGACATCGACCTGATCGCCCACGTTCACCGAAGGCGTGCTTCCGGTGAACACATAAATACCGTTCGATGTCTGGTTGGAAGCGTCGGCGCGGGAATCCGGGGTCTGGATGAAGAAGCCATTGGGCATTCCGGTGGAGTAACTGAGCGCGGTGACGATGTTGTTCTCGGTCCCCGCCCTCTGGCCGGCGAAGGGCGATGCGGCGCCGCTGCCCTGGATCTGCCAGATCTCCCTCGATTCGATCACACCGACGCTGAGCGTGCACGTGGCGGTGTGGGTGCCGAGGTCGTCGAAGGTGTCGATCACGAAACCGTCCCATTCAACCGCAGGGTTGAAGGTGTCCGCGCCGTTGGGGTCGCCGGCGCACACCGCCGCCTTCCGCCGGATGGTGTTGTCGGTGGTCGATTGCAAACCGCTCCCCCATTCCGTGCCTGGGTCGAAGCCGATCTGGCCGATCACATCGATGATGGTGGTTCCTCTGCGCAGGACGACCGCATCATCACCGTTGAACCAGCCGCCGGCGCTTGCCTGGTCCGCCTGGGCCAGGATGGCCGCGCTCGATGAAGAGTGGGCGACCACGTAGACATCGCCTGCCGCCACCGTGCCGGTCAGATCTATGGTCAGGCCTGCGGCGGCGCTCCCGTTGAAGTACATCTGAACGTTGTAATCGCCGGTCGCGAGGTTGATGGGAGCACCGGTGCCGTTGTAGATCTCGAGGGCCTTATTGTCTGAACTGCCTTCGATGTATTCGGAGATGAAGAGCTGGGAGGGCTGGGCGCGGGCCGCCGAAGCGCCAAGCAGAACGAGCGTCCCGACGGATAGGGCCCTCTGCACTGATGTCATGGTTCGCATGGCGGAGAATTGGCGCTTGTTGTTTCGGGTAAACGCAGGGGGTGCAGCGGGCCACGTCCCCCACGGAATGCGACTGAGGGGGATTTTAGCGCTCAGGGACGATCCCGTCGTCGTCGCGAGTGTATGCCGATTCAGAACGGACTTCAGCGGGGGATCCTTCTCGTAGGAGAATCACTCCATGGCTCAGCGACCCCCCGACGTCACCCCGGAGATCGTGGCGGTAGATCTCACCGAAGAACAGCTCCAGCACTACCTCAAACAGAAGGAGGTCGCGGTCGACACCGAGACCATGGGGTTGAACCCTCTGCGCGACCGGTTGTGCGTTGTGCAGCTCTGCGATCGCGAGCGCCGGGCGGTTCTCGTGCAAATTCCGCCCACTCCGAGACGACGGGCTCCTCTGGTGGCGGCCGAAGGCGCTCCGCGATTGAAGCGCCTCCTCGAGGATCCAGGGATCGTGAAGATCCTCCATTTCGCCCGTTTCGACGTGGCGGCCATCCGCCATCACCTGGGCATCGCGATGTCCCCGATCTTCTGCACCCGCACCGCGAGCAAGCTGGTGCGCACCTACACCGATCGCCACGGCCTCAAGGACGTGGCCCTCGAGCTGGTGGACGTCGAGATGGACAAAACGTCGCAGAGCACGGACTGGTCGCGTTCCGATCTCACATCCGCCCAGCTCAAGTATGCGACTGCGGACGTGACGTTGCTTCACGCCATCATGGACAAGCTCGCGATGATGCTGGAGCGCGAGGGTCGTTCCGAGATTGCCGCCGAGTGCTTCCGGACCATTCCCCTCATGTCCCAACTCGATCTCATGGGTTACGAACATCTCTTCGAGCACTGAGAAGGGCGAAAGCCCGGGCCCTCCGCCCACGCCGCCGGGCCTGGAGAAGGTCGGGGGCCACGAGGCCCGCCCCTACAACGACACACCGCCCGCATCGAGGAGTGATTCTCCAGACGGTTTCGGGGGCGCGATCGCCACGCTTCGGCCCGGCGCGGACTTGTGGTCCGACATCCGCCTTCGCTTTCTGAGCGAACTTGCCAAGCGCCTGCATCAGTACGGAACGACCACGACGCGTCTCGAGGCGTCCGTCGAGTCGCTCTCGCACAAGCTGGGGATCGATACCCAGATCTGGTCGAGCCCGACCGGGATCCTGCTGTCGTTTCGGGACACCCATCCCGAGGCGCCCGAGCAGCGTGTCTCCGAGGTGCTCCGCTTGTCGCCCGGCGAGACCAACCTTCGCCGCCTCGTCGACACCGATGAAGTAGCCGACAAGGTTTTTCGTGGCCGGATGAGCGTGGCCGATGGCTACGTGAGCCTGCGCGACATTCAGCCCGATTCGGTGAAGTTCAAGTCCACCATCGCGGGTTTCGGTTTCGCGGCCGCGAGCATCGCGGCGGTGCTGAAGGCCCGCCCCACCGACATCGTGGCCGCCGCCCTGATTGGCGCGCTCACCGGCATTCTGCTCATCGCCTCGAAGCGTCACGCGAACCTGAGGCCCGGACTCGAGGCGCTGGCCGCTTTCCTGTCCACTCTGCTCGCCACCCTCGCGAGCGCCTACATCATCCCTTTGTCGCTTCCGTCCGTGACCCTCGCGGCCATCGTTGTCTTTCTCCCCGGACTGACCCTCGCCACCGCCGTCTCCGAGCTGTCGAGCCAGCACCTCGTGGCCGGCGTGGCGCGCTTCGCGGGGGCCATGACCATCCTCTTGAAACTCACATTCGGTGCGGTGGCAGGAAGCGAAGTGGCGAAAGTGCTTCAGGTCCCGATCACTCCGGTACCGGTGAGCGACAGCCCGGTGTGGGTGGAAGGCCTCGCCCTCCTTTGTGGCGCGTTGTCCTACGCGCTGCTTCTTCGCCCCCACAAACGCCACCGCTGGGTGGTGATGGGCGCCGCTGTCCTCGGTTACACCGCAGCCCGGCTGGGCGGCGAGGCCTTCGGCCCGCAGTTCGGGGTCTTCTTCGCGGGCATGGTGGTGGCCGCCGCCTCGAACCTCTTCGCCCGGGTGAAGAACAAGCCGAGCGCCCTGGTGAGAACGCCCGGCATCCTCCTTCTGGTCCCCGGCAGCGTCGGGTTTCGCACCTTGTTCTTCGTTTTCGAGGGCCAGTTGCAGCAGGGCATCGACACCGGTTCCGCGCTGATGGTCCTGCTCACCACCCTGGTTGCAGGCTTGCTGTTCGGCGACCTGCTCGTCCCCCCGCGGCGAAATCTTTAGAGACTCTCTTCGGCGGGCGGATCGTCGTTTCGACTATTCAACAGGGTGCTTCCGCCCACAGAGCAAATCGCACCCAGAAAAAGGAAATCGCCATGAAAAGCATTCAGGTCTTCGACCCGGCGCTCTGTTGTAGCACCGGGGTGTGTGGAGTCGACGTCGATCAGTCTCTGGTCAACTTCTCCGCGGACGTCGAATGGGCGAAGCAGAACGGGGCGACCATCGATCGTTTCAACCTCGCCCAGCAGCCTCTGGCGTTCGCAGAGAACGCCGCAGTGAAGGGCTTTCTCGAGCGATCGGGCGCCGAGGCCCTGCCCTTGATCCTGGTCGATGGGGAAGTGGCCCTCGCCGGTCGCTATCCGCGCCGCGCCGAACTCCTTCGCTGGACGGGCATCAAGAACCTGGCCATAGACGTCAAGCCGGCGGACGCGGGTTGCTCTGGATCCAGATGTTGTTGAGCACAGGGCCTTCAATATGAAGTTCCTCGAAAGTCCTCCGCGATTTCTCTTCTTCACCGGCAAGGGCGGCGTTGGGAAGACGTCCATCGCCTGCGCCTCCGCCCTTCAGCTCGCCGAGGCCGGGAAGCGTGTACTGCTGGTCAGCACGGATCCCGCCTCGAACGTCGGCCAGGTGTTTGGGATCGGCATCGGTCACGTCATCACGCCCATCCCGGCCGTCCCCCGTCTGTCCGCCCTCGAGATCGACCCTCAGGCCGCGGCTCAGGGATACCGCGATCGGATTGTGGGTCCGGTGCGCGGTGTCCTGCCCGAGACCGTGGTCAAGGGCATTGAGGAACAACTCTCGGGTGCCTGCACCACGGAGATCGCCGCATTCGATGAGTTCACCGCACTTCTCACCGACTCGTCGCTGACCCGGGACTACGACCACATCGTTTTCGACACCGCTCCAACAGGACACACCATTCGTATGCTTCAGCTGCCCGGAGCCTGGACGGGCTTCCTTGACGAAGGCAAGGGGGACGCTTCGTGCCTGGGTCCACTCGCCGGTCTCGAGAAACAGCGTTCCCAGTACAAGACCGCGGTGGACGCCCTCGCCGATCCGCAGCGCACCCGACTGATCCTGGTCGCCCGCGCGCAGCAGGCCACTCTGCGAGAGGTGGCACGCACCCACGAGGAACTGACGGGGATCGGCCTCAAGCAGCAATACCTTGTTATCAATGGCGTCCTGCCGCAGGCTGAGGCCTCGAAAGACCCGCTGGCGGCAGCGATCTGCGCCCGGGAATCCGCGGCAGTGTCGGCGATTCCGCCGACGATGCAGTTGCTCCTCGAGGGAGACACCTCAGACACCTCTGCGCTCGCCGGAACCGAGACCGCGGGGCCGCTTTCTGCACCGGGGCTTTCAACTCTTGTGGATGGCATCGCCGCGGATGGCCACGGCCTCGTGATGCTTATGGGGAAAGGCGGCGTGGGGAAGACCACACTCGCGGCCGCCATCGCGGTTGAGCTGGCGAGTCGAGGCCACTCCGTTCACCTGACCACGTCCGATCCCGCGGCGAATCTCACCCAAACGCTGAACGGCGACTTCGCGAACCTCGAGGTCAGCCGGATCGATCCGCGCGCCGAGACCGATCGCTATCGACGTCACGTGATGGAAACCAAGGGGGCCCGGCTTGATCCTCAAGGTCGCGCGCTGCTGGTTGAGGATCTGCGTTCGCCCTGCACCGAGGAGATCGCGGTGTTCCAGGCCTTCTCTCGCGCGATTCGTGAAGCGAGCCGGAAGTTTGTGGTCATGGACACGGCGCCCACCGGCCACACTCTTCTTCTTCTCGATGCCACCGGCGCCTATCACCGCGAGGTCACGCGCCAGACTGGCAACAAGGGGCTGCACATCACGACGCCGATGATGCAGCTCCAGGATCCGCGGCAGACGAAGGTCTTGATCGTCACCCTCGCGGAGCCGACTCCGGTGCTGGAGGCCGCGAGCCTCCAGGCCGACCTCCGTCGAGCCGGGATCGAGCCCTGGGCCTGGATCGTCAACGCCAGCCTTGGAGCCGCCCATCCCGCATCCGCCTTCCTGAAAAGGCGCGCGGGGCAAGAAGCCCGCGAAATCGATGCCGTGGTCACGCAACACGCCTCGCGTCACGCCGTGGTTCCCCTGCTGAAGACCGAGCCCATCGGCGTCGAACGGCTCCTTGGGCTGACGTCCTAGCCGGCAGCCGGCACCGAGCACCGAGCGCGCAGCCTGCCCTTGGGGCAGCGCGCAGCCTCCCCTTGGGGCAGCGCGCAGCCTGCCCTTGGGGCATGGGGGGGCGGGGCCCTTCCCCCGAAGCGTAGGGGCACCCCTTGTGGGTGCCCGGCC
>CAZFQH010000009.1:0-1250 GCA_964520805.1 uncultured Acidobacteriota bacterium
GGCCTGGGCGGTTTCGATGCGGGCCTGGGTGATTTCAACATCGCGGGAGGCGGCGTCGCGGTCGTGGGCGGGCAGAACGCCCTCGGCGAAGAGGCGCAATTTGCGTTCGGCGTTCAGCTGCGCCAGCTGTCGTTCCGCCACCGCTTCCTCGAGCCGGGCCTTTGCTTCATCAAGGCTCGCGATCAGGTCGCTGGCATCGATCTCGGCGAGGACCTGACCCTTCTTCACGAGGTCCCCCTCCTCCACGGTGACCCGCAACAGGCGGCCAATCGCATCCGCCCCGACCGTCACCTCGGCCCCCGGATACGCGACCACCCGCCCCTCGGCGGCGACACCGGAGAGCGGCGCTCCCCCGACCGCGGTCGCGGCATTCGCGTCGGCGAGCGCCTGGGGCTTCGCCTGAATCACCGTTCCCGCCAGCAGGGCAAGTCCGATACCCGACAAAGAAAGCAATACAAGACTGGATCTCATGATGGTTGGTCCTTTTGAAGAGTGGTTGATGAATCAGGCCGCGTGGGATTCGGGAAGAATGAGGCCGTCGGCTATGCCCGCGACGCGGTCCGCGACGCGGCGGACCTTGGGGTCATGGGTCACGATGATGAGGCCCTTGTTCTCGCTCTTGGCAAGGTCACGGAAGAGATCGAGGATCTGGACTCCCACCTGGGAATCGAGGTTCGCAGTGGGTTCGTCGGCGAGGATGACGTCGGGTGAACCCGCGAGCGCGCGGGCGATGGCCACGCGCTGCTTCTGACCGCCCGAGAGATCACGGGGCAGGAAGTTCTTGCGGTCGCTCAAACCCACGGCGTCGATCACGCGATCCGCTTCGACCTGAGCCCTGGCTCCCTTGTGGCCTTTGATGCCGAGGGCGTAGAGGATGTTCTCGCGCGCGGTGAGTGCGGGGAAGAGGTTGAACTGCTGGAACACGAAGCCGATGGACTTCCTCCGGGCGTCGCGTAGGGCCCGGTCGTTGCCGCTGATCGCCCGGCCGCCGATGTGAATTTCCCCGGCGCTCGGGGTAAGGATGCAGCCCATGATGGAGAGCAGCGTGGTCTTGCCCGAGCCGGAAGGTCCTTCAAGCGAGACGATCTCTCCTGCGGCCACGTCCAGGCTGACGCCGCGGAGCACTTCGACCCGTTGCGAGCCTTCTTCGAACGTCTTGCGGATGATCCGCGCTTCAAGGACCTTTTTGAGGCGGGGGGCCGCAATGGTCACCGACTGCCTGCTCTGCCCCCCGCACCCCCGGTCGCTTC
>CAZFQH010000009.1:1350-18437 GCA_964520805.1 uncultured Acidobacteriota bacterium
CCTGCTCTGCCCCCCGCACCCCCGGTCGCTTCGGGCGAGTGAATCGCCCTCCGCTTTCTTTTCGGGTTGGTTGCTTTTGTTCGGATCCATAACATCAACCTCGGAAGACGAGCGCGGGATCGATGAGAGCCACGCGACGGAAGGAGAAGAGAGCGGCCGCGAGGCACATGGCCACGGTACCCACGAAGACGATGCCGGAGAACTCGGGGGTCAGCAGGACCGTGAGATGGAGTTTGGCCATCGCCGGCCGAACCGCGTATGAAGCCCCCGCTCCCAGCAGGAAGCCAAGGACGGCCGCGATGAGGGCCTGCTCGCCGAGGATCTTGTAAATATCCCAGTTCGAGCCGCCGATGGCCTTCACCGTGCCGAACTCGCGGATGTGTTCGACCGCCGAGGTGTAGAGGGTCTGGGCCACGATCACCACGCCGACCAGGATTCCCAGGAACACGGTGACGCCCATGCTCATGCCGAGGCCGGTGGATTCAATCCAGTAGCCACGTGAAGCCGCCGCCCACTCTTCGCGGGTGTGGACGTTGTTGAATGGGAACATGGGACGCAGCCGCGCCGCCACTTCCACAGGATCCGACCCCTCCGCGACCTTGACCAGAACGTAGGTCGTGTTTCCGCTCAGTTGCTCGAGAAGGCTCTGGGCGTTCGCGAAGTCCATGAAGACAATGGGAGTGGTGGTGAAAGACTCGGCCTCGCCGCTGCGGCCGATGATTCGGAAACGCCGCCCTCCCACTTCGCGATAGTCCCCCACGTCGAAGGGGCCGAAACGAAGAGCGGCCGAACGATCCATCATGAGGTTGTAGCCGCGGTGCAAGTCTTCGGTCCGACCGGCCTCCACCAACCAAGGCAGGTTCCAGAACGCGGGATCCGAGAGGCCATACACGAGGGCGTTCTCGGTGGCGCCGCTCGGCAGCTGGATGTTCACGAACTGGACGATGGCGTTGTCCGCTCGTTCCACGCCCGGCACACCGCGCGCGCGCAGGAACACGGTCTCCGAAAACGGATTACCGAAGTCCACGTTCGGCGTGTTCTTGGCCACGATCCAGATGTCGGCGTTCGAGTTCTCGATGGTGACGGTGGCCTTCCGCAGGAGGCCGAGGAACAAGCCCACCTGGACCAGGACCAGGGTCACCGCGAAGGCGACTCCCGCGAGGGTGATCGCGAAACGGATCCGATCGTGCAGAAGGTTCTTGCGAGCGAGCGAGACCATTTACTTCTCCTTTCGCGGGACCAGCAGGCCACGCAGGGTCGTTTCCACGGACGCTTCGATCAGACCCGGACGGGGCGGCACGCACGGGAACTGCTCCGGCTTGAAGGTGATGAGGAGCGACACCACGCCGTGAAGCCCGGACCAGAGGATTTGGGCTATGAGATCCACATCCCCCTTCTCGAAGTAACCCTGCTCCATCGCATCGACCACCGCGTCGCGGAGGAAGGCATACGACCTCGCGGGCGGCGTGTCGTTTTCATGGGCGTGCTTCTTCCAGTCCCCCGATGTCATGAACATGAATCGGTAGTGGTTGGGATTCGCCAGTCCGAAAGTGGCGTAGGCATGGCCTAGGGTACGAATACGTTCGATGGGATTCTCAGGGAGGGGCCGGCTGCCCATGGCCTGCGAGAGCTGCTCGAAGTCGGCGAAGCACAACGCCTGAACCAAGTCTTCCTTGTTGGCGAAGTGGTGATAGATCGTGGTCGGCGAGTACTCGATCGCGTCCGCGACCGCGCGCATCGTCACGTTCTCATAGCCGCGGGTTTCAAAGAGATCGTGCGCGGCGTCGAGGATCTTGCGCCTCACATCCTCCTTCTCTCGTTCTTTTCGTTCCGCGATTCCCATTATTAACTCCGTACTGATAATTAACGACGTTCAGTATGGTCACGTTGTTCATATGGGTCAAGAGAATTTCTCGACCACATTATCAAGTGTTTATTTTTAATCACTTTATAAACGTTCAGCTACCGACCAGAACACATATCTAGCCTTGATCGTTATATCCATTGCGGATATATTCCATTCGTGACTAATGAGATTCTCGACCCCGCACCCTTTCTGCCACTCCCTCTGGCCACGTTCCACATTCTTCTGGCCGTGGCCGAGGAGAGCCGCCACGGCTACGCGATCATTCAGGATGTCGAGGTACGTACCGGCGGCGCGCTCCGGCTGAGCGCCGGCACTTTGTACCGGTCGATTCAGCGCATGCTCGAGGATGGCCTGATCGAAGAGATGCGCGAGCGGCCCGCGCCCGAGCTCGATGACGAACGCCGTCGCTACTACCGCATAACGCGGTTGGGGAGCGCGGTAACCCGGGCGGAGGCCCGTCGACTCACCGAACTGGTCGGATTCGCCCGCGCCGCGGGCCTTGCCCCGGAGACCACCTAAATGAACCTCTATGCCGCGCTACTGTGCCTGTTTCCCAAATCCTTCCGCATCGAGTACGGGGAAGAAATGGAGCGGATGTTCATAGAGCGCCTTCGCGCGACTCGGGGTGCCATCGCTCTCGCCAGGTTGTGGTTCGAAGCTCTGGCCGATGTGATTCCAAACGCGGTCCTCGTTCACTGGGACATCCTTCGCCAGGACATGCGCTTCACGCTGCGCGCTCTTGGGCGCGCGCCCGGCTTCACTTTCACCGCCATCGTGGTAGCCGCCCTTGGCGTGGGCGCCACCACCGCGGCCTTCTCCGTCACCGACCGCGCGCTGATCCGGCCCCTGCCTTTCAACGACCCGGATCGCCTCGTGAAGATTTTCCAGTCCGAGCCCGGCTATTCGAGGTTCGAGCCGTCGCCTGCCCACTACCGCGACTGGAGGCGGATGCAGAGTTCCTTCGAGGACGTCGGCGCCCACGCCAACGCGTCGATGAATCTGGTGTCGGAGGGCGAAGCCCTCCGCGTGCTCGGCACGGCCGTCACCGCGAACCTGTTCCCGATTCTCGACGTTCGCCCGCTTCACGGCCGGCTATTTGGCCCCGACGAGGATATCGAAGGCGCGGCGGGCACCGTCCTCCTGAGCTACGGCCTGTGGCAGAACAACTTCGGCGGCCGAGAAGACGTGGTGGGCCGGACCATCCGTCTTGACGAGGAGAGCTACACCGTCGTGGGCGTGATGCCGGCGAACTTCACGTTTCCCGACCGCACCTCCCGTTTCTGGGTGCCCATCCGCTTCAAGTCGACGGACTTCGAGGATCGGTCGAACCAATACCTCCACCTCGTGGCCCGGCTCAAGCGGGAGAGTTCTCTTCCGGCCGCTCGCGCCGACATGGGGGTGGTCAGCGCCCGCCTGGGAGCCGAGCACCCGAAGGAGAACGGCATCACCCTCGTCGAGCTGAAGGATCAGGTACCGGCCCAGGCGCGTCTGATGCTCACCGCACTCTTCGGCGCTTCGCTTTGCGTGCTTCTGATCGCCTGCACGAATCTCGCGAGCCTGTTGATCGCCCGGTCTCTTCAGCGCAGAAGGGAACTCGCGGTTCGCACCGCGCTCGGGGCGGGTCGCGAGCGTCTGGTGCGGCAGCTCATGACCGAGAGTGCCACCCTGGCGGTCGGTGGCGGAGCGCTCGGCATCGCCCTCGCCGCGATGGTCACGCCGCTCCTCTCCCAGCTGGCGCCCGCCAATCTCCCCATCGCCAACATGGCCCCCATCGACCTGCGGGTTCTCGGCTTCGCCTCTCTCATCACCGCGATCACGGGCATCGGGTTTGGGGTCTTGCCCGCCCTGAGGGTGAGCGGCGATGGCAATCTCGAGGGTTTGCGCGAGGGCGCCCGGGGCGGCGTGGGCGGACCGAAGCGGCTGCGCTCCGCGCTGGTCCTGGCCCAAGTGGCGATCTCCGTGATCCTGCTCGTGTCCTCCGGTCTCCTCATCCGCGCTCTCTGGAAGGTGCAACAGGTGGACCCGGGCATCAAAGCCGCGGACGTCCTGACCCTGCGCACGTCCCTTCCCATGAACCGTTACGGCATCGTGACCGCGCGCGCGCAGTTCTACGACCGGGTGCTCGCCGAAATCCGCGCGCTGCCCGGGGTCAGCAGCGCCGCTTATGCCAGCTTCCTTCCCCTGGTGATGCGAGGCGGCATCTGGGATGTGAAGGTTCAGGGATTCCCGCAAGACCCGAGCGAAAACAAGGTCAGCATGCGCTTCATCACGCCGGAGTACTTCGCCACCCTCGGTGTTCCTCTGACCCGCGGACGCGACTTCGACGCCCAGGACGCCCGTTTTGCGCCAGCCGCCGCCGTGGTGAGCGAGTCCTTCGCGCGCAAATACTGGCCCGGCCAGGATCCCATCGGCCGAATCTTCGACGTCACTTTCCAGGACCGCATCGTGGTCGGGGTGGCCAAAGATGTCCGCGTGCGAGGCCTCGAGCGGCAGAGCGAGCCGCAGGTCTACTTGCCCTATCAGCAGGTTGCCGACCGGGCCGTGCCCTTCTACGCGCCCAAGGACCTCGCCATACGAAGCACCGTGGATTCGGCCGCGCTCCTTCCCTCGGTGCGCGAGATCATCAGGCGCGCCGATCCGCTCGTTCCCATCTCCGATGTCCGGACCATGACCGCCATCGTCGAGGCCGAGACCTCCTCGCGGTCCACCCAGCTGCGCATCCTCGGAGCGTTCGCGCTGATCGCCATCTTGCTCGCGGGGATCGGCATCCACGGGCTCCTCGCGTTCACGGTGTCGAACCGGCTTCAGGAGATCGGCGTCCGGATCGCCCTCGGCGCGGCCCGCGCCGACATTCTGCGTCTCGTGCTTGGAGACGGACTGCGACTCGCCGCCCTCGGCATGTTGCTCGGTGTCATCGCAGCCTACTTCGCGAGTGTCGGCATGGAGGCGCTCCTCGCCGGAATCAGCCCGGCGGATGCGCCCACCTTCGGGGCCACCGCCGCCCTGGTGGGCCTGATGACGATCTTCGGCAGTCTGATCCCCGCTCTCCGTGCGGTGCGTGTGAATCCCATCTCGGTCATGCGCGCGGATTCTTAGCAGGAAGCTTCCGGAGCCTATGGAGCGTCGCGATGGCAACTCTTCTCGGGAGGACGGACGCATTGTGAGAGCCAAGAATCCCCAGCGACCGTATCTCTTGATCGTTCGCGCCGCCTCTCTCTCACTTCTCACCCCACTCCGCGGCTTTGTCCGGCTTGCCCCACGCCTCTTGGAGCTGAACGATCCACCCGCTCGCCTCGAGGTAACGCGCGGTCGAGGCTCCCATCCATCCGAGCTTTCCTTTTCGTTCGATCATTCTGGGGTATCGGTCAGATTGCCCATCGACAGCAGCGCGTCCGGGTGCTCGGGACCCAAGCCGCGGCGTTGAGTAATCATCGCCTGTCTGAACAGCGTCTCTGCCTCGGCGTACTTGCCTCGGGACCAGTAGACATTGGCCAGATCCCACACACGAACCGTTACCAGATAGGTCCCTGGCCCGTTTAAGGAGCGAGTGACTCGCTCTCCGCCCGGTTCGTCAGCGCCCGCGCTGTCGGCCCAAGAATAATTGAGAGAGACACCTGCCCTCGAAGGTTCATTGCCGTCCCGTCAAGCCTCGTCAGTGATTCCCTGGTTCTAACGGTTAGACGAACCTCATTGAGTCCTGAAGAAAGCTTGTTGTTGCAACGTCGACGCGAACCAACTCGGTCGCTTTGCCTGTTTGGAGGTCAAAGTGCATGACTGTGACTTTGGGCCAATCGGTCTCCGCCTTTCGAGCAAGGATCTCGAAACGATCCAGAAGCACGCGCCTCAACTGGTCTATCATCTGGTCTACTCAGAAGGAAAGCCACAGAAACGCATGAACGAAGCAATCGGCTCATACGAAGCGAAAACCAGACTTCCGGAGCTGCTCAGGCAAGTGAAATCCGGCAGGAGCTTTACGATTACCAATCGTGGCGAGGCGATCGCGGACCTTGTGCCCAACACCGGCGCGCGAACGAAGAACAGAGTTGAAGCCGTAGCGAGACTTCGGGAGTTCATGCTCGCAGATCCGATACGCGGCGTTCCCATCAAGAGGCTCATCGAAGAAGGACGCGCGTGAGTTTCGTCCTGGACAATTCGGTGACCATGCGCTGGTTCTTCGGCGATGGAAAACCGGCAGAGCTGACCTTCGCCGCCAAGGTGCTGGACGCACTCAGAACCGACACAGCGATCGTCCCTGCAACCTGGGGACTGGAAGTGGCCAACGTCATCGCCCGGGCGGAAGCAAAGGCCCTGGTGACCGAGGCGCGGAGCGGGGAGTTCCTTGCCCTCCTTGAAGGCGTGAGCATTGAGGCAGATGCCGCCACGTTTACCCACGCGCGAACGGGTACCCTTCAGCTCGCGCGCCGGCACAAGCTGTCCGCCTACGATGCGTCCTACTTGGAATTGGCCCTCCGCCGCGGCCTGCCTCTCGCGACGCTTGACGACGACCTACAGAAGGCTGCGAAAAAGGCAGGCGTAAAGAGATTTCGTTAGCGCGCACGGTTACAGTCGGCTCACGGCCGCTGCCTGCTTATCTCTTCGGATTCTTCAGGAGCGACGTCCAGTTCGTGATCACGGTGAATGGAACGGCCGGAGCGTTGACGGACGCGCCACCAGGCGGGAGCGAGACAAGAAATCGCTGCCCGTCCGCGGCCGCATCGTGGGTGTAAGGCCCTCCCGGACCCTCTCGATGAATCGAGGGTCGTCACCGCATTCAGCGGGCCTCCGTCGACCGCCATGCGGGGCACCGCCCCCCGCCCACCCTCGCTCGGCGGCGGGATGGCGAACCGCATCATGGGCGCCGCGACTTCGCGCTCCGGGGCGGAGCGGAGTGCGACCGCCACTGCGGTCATCAACGCGAGACCGGCCACCGAGGCCCACACCCAGCGTTCCCTTCCAGAGATCCCGGAAGGCGCCGCGCCCGGCCTTGTCCCATCAGGGGGCGTCCTCGTCCAGTTCCAGTCGCGCATCGCCGATCGAGCTCAGACGCTTCCTGGGATCCTTCTCGAGACCGCGCCTCAGGAGACGGCGGATCGGCTCGGCCAGGTCCTTCGGGAGCGCATCCCACGCCACGTCGTCCTTCATCACGTTGGCGAGCGTGATCGAGACGTCGTCGCCCAGAAAGGCGCGCTTTCCCGTGAGCATTTCGAAGAGCACCACTCCGAATGCCCAGATGTCCGTGTGCCGATCGACCGTCTGCCGCGCGCCTCTCTGGAGACATGTAGGCCGTCGTGCCGAGGATCATCCCCGCCGAGGTGCCTTGATGCGTCAGGAAGACCTCGCCCATGCCACCTGCGCCGATGGCGGCGATGATCTCGTAAGGCCCGAGTGGCGATCCCTTTGCGAGCGAGATGGGCGAGCAGCATACCCGGCAAAGAAGTGTCGGCGACGCGCCGCCGCGTGGCCGATAATTTGACCGAAGGACGGCCCGAGGCTCCTTCGAAATAGTATTGGCGCACCTCTCCATGATCTTCCCCATCCTGCTCACCGCCCTCGTATTGCCTTCTCCTCTTCTCACCTACCAGGGGCGGGACCATCAATTGAAGGTCGAGGTTCCCCGGCTTGAGGAGACCGTCGAGGTCGACGGCCAGTTGACCGATCCCGCCTGGTCCAGGGCCGCGCGGCTCACGGACTTCTCTCAATACGCTCCCACCGATGGCCGGCCCGCTGAGCAGGACACCGAGGTTCTCGTCTTCTATTCCGCGAGCGCCGTTCACTTTGGCGTCCGCGCCGAGGCCTCGCCGGGGAGCGTGCGCGCGAGCCTCGCCCAACGGGACAAGCTGAGCGCCGAAGACTCGATCACGTTCCTCCTGTCCACGTTCAACGATGGCCGGCAGGCCATTGCCCTCACCGTCAATCCCCTGGGGGTCCAGGCGGATGGAACCCTCATCGAGGGGCTCAGTGCGGCCGCCAGCGGCGGCGGGTTCTCGGGCATCTCGACCGGACGCGAAGCTCCGGATCTCGCCCCCGATTTCGTCTTCCAGTCGAAAGGCCGCCTCACCGAGCAGGGGTACGAGATCGAGGTGCGCGTTCCGTTCAAGAGCCTCCGTTATCAGAAGGCCGAAACCCAGAGCTGGGGTCTGCACGTGCTGCGCAAGAGCCAGAGTACCGGCTACGAGGATTCCTGGGCTCCGGCGCGGCGCGACGCCACGTCCTTCCTGGCCCAGGGCGGCGTGCTCGAGGGCATCCGGGATCTTCGTCCCGGACTGGTTCTCGACCTGAATCCCGAGTTCACCGGTCGTGCGGATGGCACTCGGTCGTCCGGGAACTGGGGCTACGACGGAAAAAGACCCGAAATCGGTGGCAACGTTCGCTGGGGCGTCACTCCCAACCTCTCCCTCAACGGCACCGTGAACCCGGATTTCTCGCAGGTGGAGTCGGACGCGAGCCAGATTCAATACGACCCGCGGAACGCGGTCTTCTTCGAAGAGAAGCGTCCGTTCTTTCTCGATGGTCTCGAGCAGTTTGCTACTCCGAATCGGCTGATCTACACACGCAGGATCGCCGCCCCCTTCACCGCCGCGAAACTGACGGGCACCCTCTCGGGCACCAGCATCGGCCTCCTTTCGGCGGTGGATGATCAGGTCACCTCACGCACCGGGGAGAATCATCCGATCTTCAATATCCTGCGCGCCCGGCGGGACGTCGGGACCAGGTCCCGTGTGGGTCTTGCCTACACCGACCGCATGGATGGCGACGATTGGAACCGGGTGCTCGGGGTGGACGCCCGCATCGCTCTGAGCGAGGTATCAACCCTCGACCTTCAGGGCGCCCTTTCCGGCGACGAGCGCGCGGGCACGCGCACCACCGCCCCGCTGTTTCAGGCGATCTTCAATCGGAACGGGAAGAAGCTCGGAACGCGCGCCACCTTGAGCGGCATCGACGAAGAGTTCCGCGCCCGCGCCGGTTTTATCTCACGACCCGGCGTGGCGCGCGTGGCCCTGACCCAGCGAGTCAGCTTCTTTGGGAAAGAGGGGGGGACGGTTGAGGTCCTGAACACGGACCTCGTTCTCGATGGCAACTGGAAGTACCGCGCCTTCTTCGGCGAGGGAGGTATTCAGGACAAGAAGCTTCACATCAACAACAACGCGACCCTGCGCGGAGGCTGGAAAGCGGGAGCCTCCGTTCTCATCGAGTCGTTCGGATACGACCCCGACCTCTACGCGGGCTATGCCCTCGGAGGTGACCGTCCCGGGGAATACCTGCCCTACGTTGGGGTTCCACGACTGCCGAACCTCGACTGGGTCCTCAGTTTCACCACCCCCGAGTTCAAACGCTTCTCTGGTTACGTGAACGCGTTATGGGGAAAGGACGAGAACTTCTTCGAATGGTCGAGTGCCAACATCGCCTACGTGACCGTGCGGCTCGACTGGCGCCCCACGGAGAAACTTCGGCTTAACACCACTTACAACCTGCAGCAGTTCAAGCGTCGGACCGACGGGTCGGTCGTAGGTCGACGACAGATCCCACGTCTCAAGATGGAGTACCAGGCGACGCGCTCCATCTTCGGCCGCCTGATCGCGGAGTACGACGCGCAGTTCCAGGATGCGCTGCGCGACGACTCCCGAACCGAGCGCCCGATCTTTCTGCGCGACGGGGCTGGCGGCTACCGCCCTGCCACGGCCAGCCGCCGCAACGGTCTACGGCTCGACGCCCTCTTCGCCTGGCAGCCGACGCCGGGCACGGTCTTCTTCGCCGGCTACGGAAGCTCGCTCAACGAGGCCGACGCCTTCGCTTTCCGCGACCTCAGCCGATCCCGCGACGGCTTCTTCATGAAGTTCAGCTACCTGTTTCGTATGTAGGGGCACCCCTCGTGGGTGCCCTTTCTGCGGTCCCGCCACTCCATATCACTTTGACCTCGCGTCATTGCGAGGAAGCTCATCGAACGAAGGCGAGCGCGCAGCCTGGCCTCGGGCCACGAAGCAACCCCTTCGCTCTGGCTATCCGTTCGCTCGGCGCAAACTTCGTTGGCCGAGTCGGCCCTGGGAGTAAAGTTCCGCCATGGACGACCCGGCGTTCTGGCATCGGCTGCAGTTCGCGTTCACGATTACCTATCACTACCTCTTCCCGCAGCTCACCATGGGCCTGGCCCCACTGCTGGTGCTGTGGCGATGGCGGGTCCTAAAGACCGGCAACGAGGCGTACGCTCAGGCCGCGCGTTTCTGGAGCCGGATCTTCGGAATCAACTTCGCGCTTGGTGTCGTCACCGGCATCCCGATGGAGTTCCAGTTCGGCACGAACTGGTCGGAGTTCTCGAAATATTCGGGCGGCGTTATCGGCCAGACCCTGGCGATGGAGGGCATGTTCGCGTTCTTCCTCGAGAGCGCCTTTGTAGGCGCCATGGTGTGGGGCGAGCGTCGTCTGGGTCCGAAAAAGCACTTCATCGCGACCTGTTTGACGGCTCTGGGCGCGTGGCTCTCTGCCTACTTCATCCTGGTCACGAACTCGTTCATGCAGCACCCGACGGGCTATGAAGTGACGCCGCAGGGCACGCTGATCATTGGCGATCTCGCCGTGTACCTGCTCAACCCGTGGGCCTTCGTGATGTTCGCGCACAATCAGGCGGCCGCCCTCGTCACCGGGGCGTTCGTGGTGACCGCGGTCGGTGCTTTCTACGCGCTGCGCGGCGAGCACAAGGAGCAGGCGCGGGTCTACGTAGAGTGGGGCACCGCCATGGGCCTCATCGCGGCGGTGCTCGTGGCCTTTCCCACCGGTGATATCCAGGCCAAGTACGTGGCCGAGCACAAGCCGGTGGCCCTTGCCGCCATGGAAGGGCGCTTCGAAAGCGGAGCGCGCGCGGGACTGAATATCATCGGCCAGCCCAATGTGAAGATGCGGCGCCTCGACAATCCCATCGCCGTGCCCTGGGTTCTGAGCTTCCTCGCCTTCGGCACTTTTCACAGCAACGTCCAGGGCCTGAACGACTTTCCCGAGGAGGAGTGGCCCACCAATATCGAGCTGCTTTACTATTCGTTCCATGTGATGGCCGGGCTCGGGACCATCTTCATTGGCCTCATGGCCCTCGCAAACCTCCAGCGCCTTCGCGGGAAGCTGATGGAGACGAAGCTGCTGCTCTGGGCTCTCATGCTGGCCTTCCCCTTCCCCTACATCGCCAACACCGCGGGCTGGATGACCGCGGAACTCGGACGTCAGCCCTGGCTCATTTGGGGTCTCATGAAGACCAGCGCCGGGTACAGCGATGTGGTGAGCCAGGGTGATGCCCTCTTCACCCTGATCGGTTTCGCGGGTCTGTACGCCGCGATCGGCCTGCTCTACCTCTTCATGATCGGCCGCGAGGTGCTGCAAGGACCGGGCGGGGGTCACGAACCACACAGTCTCTATCCGGAGGTGGTGAATGGTTGAGATCTGGTTCGCCATCCTCTGCCTGATGCTCGCGGGCTACGCCGTGATGGATGGCTGGAATATCGGCTGCGGCGTCGTCCAGTTTCTGGTGGCGCGCACCCCGGCCGAAAGGCGACAGGTGATCGCCGCGATCGGTCCACTCTGGACCTGGCACGAAGTCTGGCTGGTGGCCGGGGGAGGCGTCCTCTTCGTTGCCTTTCCGCTCGTCCTTGCGACCGCACTTCCGGGCTTCTATCTGGCGGTCTTCGTTCTCCTCTGGTGCCTGGTGGGCCGAGGCCTGTCACTCGAGTTCGGCGGCCACCTCGACGATTCGATGTGGCGGACGTTCTGGGACGTGGCGTTCGCAGTGACGAATGCCCTCATCGCGATCCTCCTCGGCGCCGCCCTCGGGAATCTGCTCCGCGGACTTCCCATCGGCCCATCAGGTAAGTTCTCTCTCGCTTTCTTCACCGACTTCCGCACCCGAGGCGAAGTGGGGATCCTCGACTGGTACACGATTGCGGTGGCGGTCTTCACCCTGGTCTGCCTCGCCGCCCACGGTGCTTCCTACCTCGTCTGGCGAACCGAGGGAAGGGTTCGTGACCGCAGCCTCGCTTTGGCGCGGCAGCTTTGGCTTGCCGTCTTTGTCTTCATGCCCCCGATCACCGTGGGGACCGCGGTGGTTCGCCCCGAACTCTTCACTGAGATGATGAGTCGGCCGCTCGCCTGGTTTGCGGTTCTACTCGCGGTGGGGGGATCGGTCGCGGTGGTGGCGGGTCAACGGGCTGGGCGAGAACTTATGAGCTTCGCCGGCGGCTGTGCCTTCATCGCCGGCCTTCTGGCCGCGGCGGCTGCGAGCGTCTTCCCGGTGATGCTCCATTCCACCTTCGATGTCGCGCATTCGGTGACTGCTTATGAAGGCGCCGTCTCCGGGCCCGGCCTGGTCCTCGCCATCATCTGGTGGCCGGCGGCCATGATCCTGTCCATCGGGTACGGCGTCTTTGTCTTTCGTCAGTTCCGCGGAAAGGTCCGCCTGGCGACGCCGCCCGCGCACTGACATCATGGCCGTAGCGACGAAGCCGAAGCCGGCGACTGATCCCGCTGCACTCGCGAAGCTGCGCGCCATCTGCCTTTCCCTGCCCAATACCCGGGAGACGCTGACCTGGGGCTCACCGCACTTCCGCGTTGGCGACAAGATCTTCTGCGGCATAGGCGACGAGAAGGGCAGGGCTCGCCATCGGCTTCAAGCTCGACTACGAAGGCCGAGGTCGCCTGGTGGGGAACCTCGGGCGGGTGGAACAGCGGGATCGCGGCGTCACGCTGGAGGCGGTCGAGCTCGCGCGTGGCCGCCTCGAAGTCGGCTTGGGTCGGTATGAGCTCGGGGTGCTTGAGGGCACGTCCAGAAGGCAGGGCCGGGCGCAATGACAGTGAAGCAGCCCCGACCTCCTCGCAGAGCCGGACGAGCTCGGCAAGCTTTCCCTGGAGGGCCGGTGTAAACGTGGCGGTGACGCCTGTGGGGCGGCGGCGTGCGAGGCGTCCGAGCCCCTTGAGAGCGGCGGCAAAGCTGCCCGGTCCCCGGACGCGGTCGTTTGAGCTCGCGTCCCACCCGTCGACGCTCACGGAGAGGCAGCGAAAGGGGCGCTTCGCCAGCTCGTCCGCGAGCGCCTCGGTCACAAGCGTCCCGTTCGTGGTGAGGAGCACGTTGAGCCCGAGGCCGAAGGCGACGTCCAGCGCCTCGAGGAGCTCGGGGTGGAGGAGCGGCTCGCCCCCCGACACGTGGACCTGCATGCAGCCGAGGTCGTGGAGTTCTGAGAAGAGGCGGCGCATGAGCCTCCCGTCGAGGGCCCCGAGCGGGCCCGGCGCGGAGCCGGATGAGCAATGTCCGCACGCGAGATTGCAGCCCTGGGTGGCTCCGAGATACACGGTCAGCGGGGCAGAGAGCCGATCGGCCGCGGACCGATCGCCAACGACACGCGCGGCGAGCTGCCCCCGGCCGTCGATCAACCCCTCGGCGGCGAGGGCCCCGAGGAAGGCCTCCTCGGAGGGTGAGGCCGCGGGCACGGGCCCCTCGCTGCGGGCCAGGAGCAGGTCGGCCGCCGCCGCGTCGTAAGGAACGTACTGGCAGGTCTCACGGTCGTAAACGAGCACGCCGAAGTACTCCCGGCGGAGGACGTGGCGAGGGCCGTCCCCAAGGCCGTGGTCCCAGGCCGGCACGATCGCCCGGTCGGGCGCGCCGACGGTACCTAGGCCCTTGGCTTGAGCTTCCACTGAACCACCTCTCCGAAGCACCCGGCGCTGACCCAGGTGCGCTCGACCACGTCGCTCACCTTGCGAAGCCCTTTCAGGTGCCGCCGCCCGCGCGGCGCGGCGCCCGCGCGGGCCGCCTCATCGAGGACCCGCGCGAGGCGCTCCCGCTCGGCGGCGATCAGAGAGTCGGGGATGTCCACGTGGATGAAGACACTACTCCCTGATGAGGGCGAGGGGCAAGGTTGCGTGGCAGCTAGGCCCCCCGAAACGGGTTGTGGACTCGAATGCCGCCGTAGCTTCCGCCGTGCTACACACGTCGAGGAACTTCACTTGCGGCCCGATCCGCCCCGGTAGAGCTCCTCGCGTGAGAGACGCTTGCCCGCGGAGAAGGCGGGAGTCCGCGCGCGGAGTTCATCAAGGCGAAGGCGCCGGTCTTCAACTGCCGTGCCGCCCTTGCCGAATTCGTCCAGGGTCTTCGCGACGACCGCGCTGACCGAGGTGTCGAGCTCGGCCGCTCGGACCCGAGCCCGACGATAGGTGGCAGCGCTGACCGTGACTGTGATATCGGGCATGACATCACAGTCTCACAGCAAAGGGCGATCGTCGGCCGCCCCCGCCTGCCCCACCTTCGAGACGCGGGCGGGACTTCGTCCGCGGGGCTTCGATTATTCCCGGTAGTATGACGCCCCGATGGAGACAAGAATGACCCGACGCCTTGCCAATCCCTTCGCCGTGTTCGCTCTCGCCTCGGCCGCCTTTGCCCAGGCGCCCTCGCCCTCACCCTCGCCCGCCGGCGCTCCCGCCTCGGCCGAGGTGAAGAAGGCTCCGGCCGCGAAACCTGCGACTCCCGTCGTGTCGCCCTCTCCCTCCCCGGAGGTCCCCAAAAAGCCGGCGCTCACCAGCGAGACGTTCGGCGGCCTGCGCGCGCGTCTCATCGGCACGGCCATGACATCCGGGCGGGTGATGACGCTGGCGGTCCATCCCGACAACCCCGGCATCATCTATCTCGGCAGCGCGTCGGGCGGCGTGTGGAAGACCACGAACGGCGGCGCCACCTGGCAGCCGATCTTCGATCGCGAAGGTTCGTTCTCCATCGGCTGGCTGACCCTCGACCCGAAGAATCCGAGCGTCGTGTGGGTGGGCACGGGCGAACGCAACTCTCAGCGTTCGGTTGCGTATGGCGACGGTGTCTACAAATCGGAAGACGGAGGGAAGTCCTGGAAGAACATGGGCCTCAAGAACTCCGAACACATCGGCCGCATCGTGGTGAATCCCGAAAACACTGACATCGTCTATGTCGCGGCTCAGGGACCCCTGTGGACTGCGGGCGGCGATCGCGGCCTCTACAAGACGAGCGACGGCGGGAAGTCCTGGGAGCAAGTCCTCAAGATCTCGGAGCACACCGGAGTCACGGATGTCGTGGTCGACCCCCGCAACCCGAACGTCGTGATCGCGTCCTCGTACCAGCGCCGTCGCACCTTCTTCACCCTCATCAATGGTGGCCCGGAAAGCGCCATCCATCGCAGCTCCGACGGCGGGAAGTCGTGGACGAAAGTGAATACCGGCCTTCCGAGCGAGGAACTCGGCCGCATCGGCCTCGCCATCGCGCCCACCGAGCCAGACCTCGTCTACGCCAATGTGGAGGCAGCGAACCGCAAGGGCGGCATCTATCGCAGCTTGGACAATGGCGTCACCTGGGAGAAGCGGAGCGACTACAACCAGGGTTCGATGTACTACGGCGACATCTTCGCCGACCCTGTGAATCCCCAGCGCGTGTACGTTCCCGATGTCCTCACCCAGGTCTCAGACGACGGCGGAAAGACTCTGCGGCCGCTCGGACAGCGCGCCATGCACGTGGACAACCACATCCTCTGGGTGGATCCAGCGAATGCAAACCACATGCTGATGGGCAACGACGGGGGCCTCTATCGCAGCATGGATGCGGGTGGGACCTGGGTGTTCTTCGAGAACCTGCCCCTCACCCAGTTCTACGACGTGGACACCGATGACGCGCAGCCCTTCTACAACGTGTACGGCGGCACCCAGGACAACTACTCGCTCGGCGGTCCTTCGCGCACGCGTTCGGATCACGGCATCATGAACGAGGACTGGTTCGTGACCAACGGGGGCGATGGTTTCGTCTCGCACGTCGATCCGTCCGATCCGAACATTGTCTACGCCGAACTCCAGCACGGGGTGATCGTGCGTTACGACAAACGTACCGACGAGCGCCTGGGCATTCAGCCGAAGGAAGAGCGAGGCGAAGCGCCCTCGCGCTGGAACTGGGATGCGCCCTTCATCATTTCGCCGCATTCGTCCACCCGCCTCTACATGGGTTCGCAGCGGCTCTATCGCACCGACGACCGGGGCAACAACTGGAAGGCGCTTTCGGGCGACCTCACCCGCCAGGTCGACCGCAACAGGATTCCCCTCATGGGGAAAGTCTGGGGGCCGGACGCGGTGGCGAAGAACACTTCGACCGCGCTTTACGGCAATCTCTCCGCCATTGCCGAGTCTCCTAAGAAGGAAGGTCTGCTGTATGTCGGCGCCGACGACGGTCTCGTTCAAGTGAGCGAGGACGGGGGCGCCACCTGGCGGAAGATCGAGTCGTTCCCGGGCGTGCCGAAAGACGCCTACGTAGCCCGGATCCGCGCGTCCCAGCATGACGCGAACACCGCGTACATTGCGTTCGAGAATCACCAGAACGGCGACTTCACGCCCTACCTTATGAAAACCGCCGACGCCGGCCGCACCTGGACATCGGTCACCGGCGACCTGCCAAAGCGGGGATCCACATATGCAATCGCCGAGGACCCCGTCGATCCGAACCTGCTCTTTGCGGGCACGGAGTTCGCCGCATACTTCAGCAAGGACGGCGGGGCGAAGTGGATGAAGGTGGCCGGGCTTCCCACCATCGCGGTCCGCGAGATCGCCGTGCAGAAGCGGCACAACGACCTGGTTCTCGGCACGTTCGGCCGCGGCATTTACATTCTCGACGACTACTCGCCCCTGCGAAGCACCACCCTTGAGATGGCCCAGAAGCCCGCGAGCCTCGTGGGCGCCCGCGACGCGATGTTGTACGTGCCGACCCAAAAGTACGGCGGCCGCGGCAAGTCCTTCCAGGGCGAGATGCTTTACACGGCCGATAATCCGCCCTACGGCGCGGTCATCACGTATCACCTCAAGGAGTCGATCAAGACGCTGAAGCAGAAGCGCGTCGATGCTGAGAAGGCTTTCGACAAGGCGGGCAAGGCGATCGAGTATCCGTCATTTGAGGCGATGCGGACCGAGGCCGAAGAGGAGGCGCCAACGATTCTGCTGACCATCGCCGACGAATCCGGCACGCCCATTCGCACGATCACGGGCCCGGCCACCGCCGGCTTTCAGCGCGTGGCCTGGGATCTTCGCCTTCCGCTCCATACCCTGCCGCGCGCGCCGCGTCCGGGCGATGATGACGACGACTTCTTTGGCGGTCAGAGCGGGCCCTACGCGATCCCGGGCACATACAGCGTGACCATGGCCCAGCGTGTCGGTGGGGCGGTGACGCCGCTCGGCAGCCCGTTGAGCTTCAAGG
>CAZFQH010000009.1:18447-24039 GCA_964520805.1 uncultured Acidobacteriota bacterium
GGGGGTGTTCGCCGATCCCGCGAGTCCGCTGACCCTCGCCGATCACAAGACTCGAGGCGAGTTCCAGACGACGCACCAGGCGCTGCGCCGGTCGGTTGCGGGAGCGCTTGAAGTCGCGAACGCGACGAACACCCGGCTCGACCAGCTGAAGCGCGCGCTTGACGGCACGCCGGCCGCGCCGCGCGCCCTGCACGACTCGGGCCGCGCGGCGCAGCGACGGCTCGGCGCGATCTTCATCGCGATGCGGGGCGACACCGCCATTGCGCAGCGGAGCGAGGGAACCTCCGACTCGATCAGCGACCGCGTGAACGGCATCAGCTTTGAACTGAATCGGACCCTCGCTCCTGGCACCGGCACGCACCGCGCCCAGATCGCGATCGCGAAATCCCTCTTCGCCGAGGAACTGACGAAACTGAAGACGCTGGTCGAGGCGGACATCCCGGCCATCGAACGGGACGCAGAAGCCGCCGGAGCCCCGTGGACGGCCGGCCGCATCCCGACGCTGCGCGACCCGTAGCCGAAGATCCCGCTGACGGCGCGCTTGCAGTTTCAACGCGCGGTCAGCGCGACGAGGCACGCGAGTCGGGATGCTGCCCCTCAACTGAGCTTCCGCCGCCTGGCTTTCCGCCGCGGTGATGCGGCAAAAGACCTCAGTCCTCCCGGACCGCCGCGGCGATGGGCAGTCGGGCTGCACGAATCGCGGGAAGCAGGCCGCCCAATGCGCCCATGGTCAGGGCGAAGGCCATGCACTTCGCGATGATCTCGGGGGTGATGCGAAACGCGAAGGCGACCTCGCTGAAGCTGGACGTGCTCGTCGAATAGCCGTGCAGGGTTGAGGCCAAAAGGCAGCCGAGCGCGCCGCCGACGACCCCTATGAGGATGGCCCGGCGCGAGAAGCCGATGGGCGCGCAGCGTACCGATCTCCCGGGTTCGTGAGGCTGTGACCCCGTGCATCGTGTTCATGGCCGCCAATACCGCACCGACGCCCATGACCAGGGACACCAGCCCGCCGAGAACCTCGATGGTCTTCGCCTCCGCTCCGGCCTGATCTTCGTAGTATTGCTTCTCGGAGACTCGACGCGCATCTGGTCGGCCTCACCGCCACGCCGTCGAAGCACACCCTCGACTTCTTCAAACAGAACCTCTATCGGATCAAGACGCAGGTCACGGAGGCCGGAGCCACGGTCGACAAGGGCTACTATGTCGACAAGCGAAACAAGCAGACCCGCAAGTCGGGTTGGGAACTCCTCGACGAAGACCTGACCTACGCGGCCAAAGACCTCGACTTCCCGGGCCGCCTCTCGCCCCCAAGACGCTGATCTTCTGCAAGGACGAGTGCTGCGACCCCGGGACCGGAACAGTACCCTGATCAGGGTGTGGATCGGAGAGTCACGCCATTCCAAAGTAGCAATCAGCCGCCCTCCAAACGAGCGATCAGCCGACGCTAGAACTCGCAATCAGCCGACGGGCGGATCTACCATTCGTCATGCCTCGGCCGCCCGCGTCCCTCCGTCGCCGTGCGGACCCAGGTCGCACGCAGGTGCTTGAAGACGAAGGGCAGGAACTTCATCGGTCTTTGTTTGAACGCCGCCGTCAGTCGTCGAGCAACGCCTTACCGAAGAGCGGCTTGCCGCCGAGCGAAGTGTAAGCGGCAGCCGCGAGTAGCACGACGAAGGCGCCCAGCACCGCGAAGGAACGGCCCGCGTACCACACCGACCAGTCAAGGGTGAGAGGCGCGCGCACAAACACCAGGAATGAGAACAAAAGGAAGGCCGAACAGAGAAGGCCGAAACGCGTCAAGGCAAAGATCACGATGCCCGCGAAGATCGCCGACACGAGGTCGTCCCAGAGCGGGTCACCGGATCCCGCGAAGCTCAGCAGGAACACGAACACGAAGAGGGCTGCGACGACCGGATCAACGCAGCCTGGCCGGCCTATGAAGCCCTGAAGGCGGCCAAGGTGAGCTACGAGCCCAGTTCGGCCAATGGTGGTCCGCTTCGGCCTGCATGGAGTCTTCGACGTCGCGAAACAGCCCCGACCGAACGCCTCACGCCCATACACATGTGAAGGCGGCCCCCGTCGCGATGCCAGCTAGGAACAAGCAGAGCGTGATGGTCAACATGTGGTAAGAGGGTGGCGTCGAGGCGTTCGGGGGGCATGGCACGATTTGTAAGCTACTCCGAGTGCACGCGGCGTGCCAGGTCTCGCGAGTGCCGTCTTCGCGAGCTCCCGATTTTCAACCCAGCCGCGGCTGGCGCGGCCTTGGACGTCTTGTGGAGCCAACCCCCAAGGGGCACGAACCTTGCGAGCTGTCGGAAAACCCTGCGCGCGGCCATGAGACGCGACGCAGGGTTTGCGCCCGCCCGGACTTACTTAAGGTTTTTGGCGAAGAAGTCCAGAGTCCGCTTCCACGCGAGGTCAGCCGCAGGCTTGTCGAAGCGCGGCGTCGTATCGTTGTTGAAGCCATGCTGCGTGCCCGGGTAGGCGAACTGCTCGTAGCTCACCTTGGCCGCCTTCAGAGCCTCTTCGTAGGCCGGCCAGGCTGCGTTGATCCGGTCGTCCTTCTCGGCGAGATGGACCAGCAGCGGACACTTCACGTTCTTCGCTTCCTCGACCGGGGGAGTGCCGCCGTAGAAAGGAACCGCACCCGCGAGATCAGCGACCTTGGTTGAAAGCATGTGGGAGATGGACCCGCCGAAGCAGAAGCCGACCACCGCCACCTTGCCCTTGCTGTCGCTTCGTCCCTTGAGCCACGCGGCGGCCGCGATGAAGTCCTCGTTGATCTTCGGCCGGTCCAGTTTGCCGAAGAGTTCGCGGGCGCTGTCCTCGTTTCCGGGATAGCCGCCGAGCGGGAACAACGCGTCGGGCGCAAAGGCCATGTAGCCCTCGAGGGCGAGCCGTCGCGTGATGTCCTCGATATGAGGATTGAGGCCCCGGTTCTCGTGAACCACGAGAACGCTCGCGAGCTTGCCCTTCTTGTCCGCGGGTCGAACGAGATAGCCGCCCATTTTCAGATTGCCGGAAGGAGACGGGTACTCGACCCGTTCCGCGACGATGCGCTGGTCGTCCTTGGCCACGACCTGCGCCTGTGCGAAACGGGGGTTCAAGGCGTCGAGCATCATGGCCCCGGTCATGCCGCCGACCGTGAACCGGGCCGCGCCATCAATGAAGCCGCGCCGATCGATATCGCCGTGCACGTACTTGTCGAAAAGGTCGTAAACGCCCTGGTCGAAGTTCTTGGGGTTCGATGGTTCCATGGTTGTCTCCGGATGATGGCGTCTGTGGTTAGTTGGCCGCCTGAATTGGCCACCTCAGTTCGATGCCACAATCTTCGCACGGGGCCTCGCCTCGGGCGGAGAAATATCCTTTCCTTCACCGACGCATGGGTCCCGGCCGGGATCTACCACTCCCTGACACCGGGCACGTCGATCAACCTCGAGATAGACCGAGGCCAGAAGGGCCCGGTGACGACTCGTCAGATGGGTGCTGAGGTTTTTCAGCACCCAGGCTCGCTAGTTCGGGAACCGTCCCAGCGCCACCAGCAGTTCGAACTGGGCCTGCCGGAGCGAGTCTTCCGCCTGGGCGAGTGAAGTTTCGACATCGTGCGCGGTGCGCTGCGCTTCTATGACCTCGATGTTCGTGGAAGCCCCCGCATCGAACGCGGTGATGGTGATTTTGAGAACCTCGTTCGCCTGTTCGGCCGCGAGCCTTGCGCTTAAAAGGGCGCGGCTATAAGCGTCCACGGCGCTCCGGGCGTTCCGGATTTCGGCCCGGGCCTGGATCTGCCGCTGGGCCAAAGCGAAGTCTGTGGCCTGCGCGTCGGCCTGCCGCACCTGCTGCACACCTTTGCGCTCGCCCCCGTTGTAGATGGTCTGCGACAGTTCAAAACCAAGCCGCCAGGTCTTGGACGGTTGGAAGAGGCCGGCCGGGGTGACGTACTGAGGGTCAAACGTCATCTTCAGCGTGGGCCACCAGTCCTTCGAACTTCCCTTCAGGACATTCTGCGCCGCGCGTTGCTCGGAGATCAGAAGCGCCAGGTCCGTTCGGGCGGTCATCCATCCGTCGGTGATGTCTTGGGGTGCGGTATCGAAGGACGGCTCGGAGGCGACATCGATCGGTCCATTTTCGGCAAGCAGAATCCCAAGCGCCTCCTGCGCGCGTCGAAGGCCCAGTCGGGAGGTTTCCACCAGGGTTTCGCCGGAGGACACCACCTGTCCGGAACGAAGCTCGTTGAGCCTGCTGCCCAGGCCGCCCTCGCGACGTTTGCGGTTGTAGTCGAACTGGGCGCGGGCGGTATCGACCGAACGCTCGGCCACCGCCACCAGGCGTTTCTGAGCAATCACCGCGAGGTAGGCAGCGGCCGCACTCGCCGCCACCTGACGACGGGTGTCCGCAGCCCAAAGTCGGGCGACCTCGACGCGATCCTGGGCCTGGGCTTTCGCCGCCCATTGGGCCGCGGCGAGCAACGGCACCGAGGCGGACAGGCCGAAGGTCCACTGATTCCTCGGCTGGACGACGTTGCCGTCGAACCCGAAGGCCTGATCGAGCGTTGTGTTGTTGATGCTTCCGCTCAGACGCGGCAGGCTGCCCGAGCGGATCTGCTGCATCAGTCCCTGGGCGCGAAGGATGTTCGACGCGGCGATCTGCACGGTCGGGTTTTTCTCGATCGCCCGAGCCACCGCCTGCTCGAACGTCACCGTCTCGACGGGAGTTTCGGCCAAAGTCTGCGCCCCCGCTTGGGTCACCAGAGAGAGGATGATCAGAAGAGCGACGCCCGCCGTACTCGGACCATGTCCCCCGGTGGTTGGTGTCGTCTCCTGGTCCTCGTCGTGCGAGCGGCGACCCCGGCCCGGAGCGAGGGTTCGGATCACCACGTAGAGCACGGGGATGAAGATGATGGACAGGAAGGTGGAGGCCACCATCCCGC
This sequence comes from uncultured Acidobacteriota bacterium, assembly GCA_964520805.1. Lineage (GTDB taxonomy): Bacteria > Acidobacteriota > Vicinamibacteria > Fen-336 > JAGNNV01 > JAGNNV01. The sequence continues at coordinate 23,375 of CAZFQH010000009.1, forward strand.
CCGCGACGGTGGTGCCGATCGAGTTCCTGGCCCCGGCACCCGCACCGGTGGCGAGGGCCAGCGGCAAGACGCCGAGGATGAACGCGAACGACGTCATCAGAATCGGCCGCAGACGGATGCGCGCCGATTCCACGGCGGCGTCCACAATGGAGTACCCGCGTTCCCGTAACTGTTCGGCGAACTCGACGATGAGGATCGAGTTCTTCGCGGCGAGGCCGATCAGCAGGACCAGGCCCACCTGGCAGAAGACGTCATTGGTGAATCCGCGCGCCCATTGCGCCGAGAGGGCGCCCAGCACCGCGAGGGGAACCCCGAGCAGAATGATGAAGGGGAGGACGAACGACTCATACTGCGCGGCGAGAACGAGATAGACAAGGACCACGCTCAAAGCGAAGATGTTCGCGGCCTGGGAGCCCGCCTGAATTTCTTCCAGTGACTGGCCCGCCCACGCAAACGTGAACCCGGTGGGCAGCTTCGACGCGAACTCTTCCATCGCGGCGATGGCCTGACCCGAACTCACACCCAGGCCGGGGCTGCCCGTGATTTCCGCCGAACGGAACAGGTTGAAGTGGCTGATGACCTGGGGCGCCGTGGTTTCGCGCACCGAGACCACCGAGTCGAGCGAGATCATCTGGCCGTTGACGGCCCGTCCGTAGAGCTGGAGC
>CAZFQH010000009.1:24049-25106 GCA_964520805.1 uncultured Acidobacteriota bacterium
GCTGGAGCAGCGAAGACGGATTCGCGCGGAACTGCTGATCCGCCTGCACGTAAACACGATAGGCGCGGTTGTTGAAGTCGAAGTCGTTCACATACTGCGAACCCAGGAACACCTGAAGGGCATCGGTAACCTCGCTCAGCGGGAGGCCCAGGCTTCGTGCCTTGTCGCGGTCGATATCCACGACGAGTTGCGGATCGTCGGCGCGGAAGCTGCTGAAGAGACTCTGCACCCGCCCGTCCTGCGTGCCCTGGCCGATCAGGCCGTTCATGGCCGCGGCGAGGCCGTCGACCGAGGGAGAGCCGGTCTGGTCGAGCAACTGGAACTGGAAGCCGGCGAAGGTCGACAGACCCTCGATGGCCGGTGGAGGGAAAGCCACCACGATCGCGCCCGGGATCGAGAACAAGGGTCCGCGGAGCCGGTTCAGCACCGCGTTCAGTGAATGTTCGGGGCCGGGGCGGTCCGCGTACTCTTTCAGATTGACAAAGATCATGCCGTTGTTGGGTGCGGCTCCCGAGAAGCTGAAGCCCATCACTGAGAATGCCGCCCGAACGTCGGGATCGGCGGCCAGGATCTGCTCGGCCTGTTTCGCGATGCCCGTCGAGTATTCGAGCGAGGCGCCCGCGGGGGCGAGAACCAGGGCCATGAAGTAACCCTCGTCCTCTTCGGGCACGAAGGCCGAAGGCACAACCCGGTACACGCCCCAGGTCGCGAGCAGACCGCCTGCGAACAATACGATGATGACCGCGCGCAGACTCAACGCCCGTCGAACGACCCGAACATAGGCCTCGGTGAAGCGGTCGACCATCCGGTTGAATCCGGTGAAGAATCGTCCGTGGGTGTGGCTCTCTTTGTCGAGGAGCAGGGCGGAGAGTGCGGGAGTCAGGGTAATGGCGTTGAAGACGGAGAGCACTACCGCGAACGCGATGGTCAACGAGAACTGCTGGTAGAGCCGTCCCGTGACACCGGGGAAGAACGCCACCGGTACGAACACCGCGACCAGCACGAGGCCGATGACGATGACCGCGCCGAAGACCTCGCGCATCGCGTCCATGGACGC
>CAZFQH010000010.1:0-7092 GCA_964520805.1 uncultured Acidobacteriota bacterium
CCGCTGCACCGACTGTGTCGGAGAGGTACGCACGCTTCAGAAGTTCTGCCCATGGCCGATATCCGCTCTTCCGCACTCTCTTCTCGGGCTCTTCGCTCACCGCGGTCGGGGGCGGCGGCGAACGCCCCCGCATAGTGGATCGTATGGAAGCGTGGTGGCGGCACGCTTGTGGCCAGTCGGTACAGCAGCGAGCATTGGCCTCAGCCACGGCGGCGAGAGGGTCCCCTCCTTAGCTGTCAAGGAAAAGGGGGGGGCCGTGTTGTATCAAACCGTTGTCCAAGGATGCTAGGCAACAGGCTCCCCCCAGGCAAAAGCCGAGAGTTCCAGGGTGAGGCTCTTTCCAAGGGCGCGCGCCGCCCTGGCCTCGGCGATCGTCGGTGCCCCGAGTTTCTGGGGGCGCCGTGTATGTGCCATAGAGGTGCATTGACTCATTTGTATGAGTCAGACATACTCATGCAATGAGCACACGACTGCAGGTCCTGGTCGACGACGTGGAATTGCGAGAGATTCAGCGCATAGCGCGCCTGCAAAAGATGACCGTGGCGGAGTGGGTTCGACAGGCCCTGCGGCAGGCGCGGCGCAAAACGCCGAGTGGAGCCGCCGGGAAGAAGCTGGACATCCTTCGAGCGGCCAGCCGTTACGCCTACCCGACCGCCGACATTGGAACCATGCTTAAGGAAATCGAAGGCGGATACTCGGACGGTCATCAAGGGTGATCTTCATAGACTCCAACATTCCCATGTACCTCGTGGGTGCCGCCCACCCTCACAAGCGCGACGCTCAGCAGATTCTCGAGCGCTGCGTCTCCGATCAAGAGCGTCTGGTGACGGATGCCGAGGTACTCCAGGAAATTCTGCATCGATACGCTGCGATAGGACGGCGCGACGCCGTTCAACCCGCTTTCGACGCGCTCCTGGGTCTGGTGGACGAAGTGTTCCCGGTCAATCTCGAGGCGGTCAATCGCGCACGTACCGTGCTCCTCGGCCATACAAGAATCTCAGCCAGGGACGCCATTCACCTGGCGGTGATGGAGCATCAAGGGGTCAGCCGAATCCTGACCTTTGACACTGGGTTCGATGGCTTCCCCGGGATCACACGCGTGACCGCCTGAGGGTCAGACGCGATACCCTCCGGGCCCGTTCAGTGTCCGAAGGAGCGGCACTTGAGCGACCCCACGCACACCTGGTCCGGCTCGATAACGCAGGGCTGTCCGACGACACCGCCGGTGACGGAGAGGAGGCGCAGGGACGGATGGGGCGCGGAGGTCGACTCGCTCCGATGAAGCGCGGGCGCGGGTGCCGGCACGAAGGACGCAGCACCTTCCGCGCGAGACTTCTTCAGGCTCGTGAGCACCTCGCGGGCGATCTGGTCGATCTTCGTGGCGTCTAGGGGATCCTCAGCCATGAGCCGTGGTTCCAAAGTCAATCTCGTCGATGACGCCCAGGACCGCGGCATCGACGCCGGCTGTCCCGCGGCCAAGAATCTGCTGGGCCGTGCGTCCATCCTGGGTGTAGAGCACTCGCTCTCTGGGCCCCGCCCCCATACGATCGATGGCGATGATGGGAGCGCCCTTGGCGGCTCCTGAAAGTTCGAGGGGCTGGATGAGGAGCAGCTTCTCGCCGTCGAGCTTCAAGTCTTTTTTCGTGGCCACGATATTTCCGATCACGCGTCCAATCAGCATCGGCTCACGCTTCCACGTTTACGAGGTCGACGATGCCGATGATGGTGGCGTCGGTCGGCACTTCGAGCGGCGCAAACGGATTCGACGCCTCTTTGGACTTCACCCAGAAGACCCGTTCGCCGGGGCCGGCCCCCATTGAATCCGTGGCGATCAGAGCCTTGCCCGTGGCTTTCCCATCCGGCTGTATGGGTTGAATGACCAGAAGGGTGATGCCTTCGAGCCGGTCGTCCTTTCGACTGGCGACCAGACTTCCGCAGACGATGCCGAGCTGCATGGCGGTCAGCTTTTGGTGACGGGCGGCTTGGTGAGCTCGACGGCCGGCCTGGTGAGCTCGACCTGATCGATAACACCGATGATCGCGGCATCGATCGGCGCATCCTTCATACCCTGGGCGAGCCGGGCCGACGAGCCGCTCACGAGGAGAACCTTGTCCCCGATGCCGGCATCCACGGTGTCCACCGCCACCACGTATCCCTGTTCTTCCTTGAAACCAGGGTCCATGGTGCGAACGACAAGCAGCTTCGTCCCCACCAGACGTTCGTCCTTGCGGGTGGCGACCAAAGTGCCCGTAACTCGACCGACCTGCATTTTCCAGGGCCTCCGGGATCAGCGAGCCGAGGCCCGGGTTGGGCCTCGCGATGCCTGAATCACGCGCCGGCTTTGCCGATGGCGAAGACGTCCTGAAGGTTGTCGTGCGGACGCGGAATCACGTGGACGGAGACGAGCTCGCCCACTCTTCGCGCCGCCGCCGCACCCGCGTCGGTGGCGGCCTTGACCGCGGCCACGTCGCCCCGGCACATTACGGTCACGTATCCGGAGCCGATTTTCTCCCAGCCCACGATCGTAACCTTCGCCGCTTTGACCATCGCGTCCGAGGCCTCGATCATGGCCACGAATCCACGGGTCTCGATCATTCCTAGTGCTTCACCCATCTCTTGTTCTCCTTAAGTCCGACGCTTTCAAAAAGGGGCCACGAAAAGCCACGCGGACGGCCTCCTACTGTCTTTTATGCGGGCGGCCCAAGTCAAGCGGCAACTTGCGAAATAATGAGGCTCACGTGACACTGGAACCCCCTTTGCGCCCGGCTCGCGGCTCGCTTTCCGTCGAACGAGTCTCGCGAAAACGCGGCGAGGTTCAGGTTCTGGGTGACGTCAGCCTGGAAGTTGTGCCTGGAGAGTTCGTCACCCTCCTCGGTCCTTCCGGCTGCGGCAAGACCACATTGCTCCGACTGATCGCGGGCCTCGATGCGGTGGACGCGGGACGCATCGTGATCTCGGGAAACGACATGACCATGATCCCTGCCCACCTGCGGCCGGTTCATACCGTCTTCCAAAGCTACGCGCTATTCCCCCATCTCTCGGTGTTTGAGAACGTCGCCTTCGGCCTGCGGATCCGCAACCGCCCCGAGGAGGAAGTCAGATCCCGGGTCGCAAGGGTTCTAGCCGCCGTCCATCTGGGCGGCCTGGACTCGCGCGCACCCTCTGAAATCTCCGGTGGCCAGGGACAACGGGTGGCCCTCGCTCGCGCCCTGGTGCTGGAACCGGACATCCTCCTTCTCGACGAACCTCTCGCCGCCCTCGACGCGCAGTTGCGATCGGCCATGCGCCTGGAGCTGGTGGAGCTTCAGCGTTCGCTCGGCATCACTTTCATCCTGGTGACTCATGATCTCGAAGAAGCGATCGAGTGCTCCTCGCGAATCGCGGTGATGCGGGCCGGCCAGATCGCCCAGTACGCTGCGCCCAGGCAGATCTTCGAGCACCCAGGCAGCGTCTATGTGGCCCGGCTGGTCGGCATGGAGAACATCCTCGAGGGCCGGGTGGTGGCGCGAACGGAAACGACGGCTCGAGTCGATCTGGGTTTCATCGAGGTCGATCTCCAGGAGGCCCCGACCGGCGACTCCATTCACGTGGGCGTCCACGGAGAGCACATCCGACTGAGTCGCTTGGGCGGCCCTCTCGAAGGAACGGTGACGGAAGTTCGCTATCTCGGAGAAGCGACCCGCTGTCGGGTGCGAATCGGGGCCGCCACTCTGGTCGCCAATGTGTCGCCTCGGGAAGTGGTGCGCGCAGGCGACCTCGTATCCCTGGACATCGAGGCCGCGTCCTGGGTGGGCCTGCGGCCGTGAAGGCCCTTCGTCTTCTCGTCCCCGCTTTCGCGACCCTCCTTCTTCTCTTCGTCATCCCGCAGTTCCTGCTCCTCTCCCGCACCGGCGACGCCTCGGTGTGGTGGCGACTGATCGATCCGCTCTACGCCACCATCTTCGGGCGCACAGTCGCCATGGCGCTTGGCACCACCCTCGTGACCCTTCTGGTGGGCTTTCCTGTGGCCTGGGCCCTGGTCCGAGCGGTGCCCGAGCGATGGCGCGGCTCGTTCCTGCTTCTGGTGACGCTCCCTCTGTGGACCTCCGTTCTCGTGAAGCTCTATGCCTGGGTGTTCCTCCTGCGGTCAGGCGGCCTTCTCTCGCAGTTCATGAGCCTCTTCGGCTCCGATTCCCCCAGCCTGCTCTACACCACCACGGCGGTAGCCCTCGGCCAGCTTTATATCGAACTGCCCTACATGATCCTGCCTATCTACGCGTCGCTCGAACGCATCGATGGATCGCTGATCGACGCCGCCCAGGATCTCGGCGCGAGCCCGTGGACTACCCTCGGCCGCGTGGTGATTCCGATCGCGTCCCCGGGGATCGTGGCGGGCTCTGTTCTGGTGTTCGTCCCTTCCCTGGGTTCGGTGCTGGTTCCCGACCTTCTGGGCGGAGCGAAGACCGCGTGGGTCGGCACGCTTATCACCAGCCAGTTCGGCCAGGCCCGCGACCCCGCCTTCGGCTCGGCCATGGCCTTCACTCTGAGTGTTCTCACCCTGGGCACGTTCCTCGTCTTCGCCCGATTCCTCCGGAAGGCCCAGCTATGAAGCGCCTTCAAGGCCTGCTCGTCGGGACGCTGCTGTTCCTGCACCTGCCGGTTCTGGCCCTTGCCGTCTTCTCTTTCTCGCGATCGCGTCTTTCGGCATCGTTCGATGGACCGAGTCTGGTCTGGTACGAGAAGCTGCTGAGCAATGGCCCTTTGATGCGGGCGATGGAGAACTCGCTCATCGTGGGCGCCTTCGCCACCACTCTTGTCCTGATTCTCGCCACCGCCGCGGCCCTTGGAACCCGCAAGTCTTCGATCCGAACCAGTGAGCGGGCCGCCTCGCTTTTCCTGCTGCCACTGGTGACGCCTGAAATCGTATTCGGCGCCTCGCTTCTCGCCTTCTTCTCAGAGCTCGTCATCCCTCTGGGAATCGGCACCGTGGTGGCGGCCCACGTGGTCTTCACCGTCTCCTTCGCGTACTTCGTAATTCGAGCCCGCGTGCACACCCTGCCGGAGGATGTGGAAGAAGCCGCAAGCGACCTGGGGGCAACGCCCGTCCAGGTCTTCCGACGCGTGACCCTGCCCCTTTTGGCTCCGGGCCTGGTGGCGGCGGGTCTTTTGACCTTCTCTCTTTCGATCGACGACTACGTGGTGACGTCCTTCGTCTCGGGAGCCGGCAGCACGACCCTGCCCGTCTATATCTACTCGCTGCTCAAGAGTTCACTCTCGCCGGAGATCGCCGCCGCGTCCACCCTGCTGCTCGCCGCGACATCGCTGCTGCTTCTCGCAACCGCTCTCATCGAATCCAGACCGCGACTCTCGATGGGGGCCTTGACCGCCGGCCTCTTGATTCTGCTAACCCCGGTGGTTCTCGCTCGGGCCCAGCGACAAGGAGACCGCGAGTTGAACCTGTACTTGTGGTCGGCTTACATAGCACCCGAGACCATCCGCAAGTTCGAGGAACGCACCGGAGCCCGAGTGAACCTCGACGTCTACGATTCGGCGGAAGCCCTGCTCTCGAAGATGCTTGCGGGAAACCCGGGCTACGACGTCATCTGTCCGCCAACCTATACCCTGGGGCCGTTGATCCAGGCCGGGGTTCTGGCCGAGCTGGACCTCGACCGACTCCCGCAGTTCGCGAACACCGCGCCGGAGTTCAGAGGAAAGGCGTGGGATCCTCAGAACCGTTACTCCATTCCGTACCTGTGGGGCGTGACCGGAATCGCCTCCGACTCGCGCCGCGTCCCGGTGGTCGATTCCTGGAAGGCCATGCTGGATCCGCAACTGAAGGGAAGGATCCTGATGCTCGACGATGCGCGCGAAGCCATCGCTTTCGGCGCCTTTCTTCTGGGCGAAGATCCGAACACCGTCGATCCGGAAATACTAAAACGGATCCGGAAGATCCTGATCGATCAGAAGCCGCTGGTGAGGGCCTACGACTCGGCGAGTTTCGACGACGCGGTCCGCTCGGGCGAGGTGTTCCTCGCCCAGTCCTGGTCGGGCCAGATCGCGAAGCTCATGCGGGACGCGCCCTGGGTGCGCTTCACCATCCCCAGAGAGGGCGCGATGCTCTTCGCGGACAGCCTGGCGATTCCCAGGAACGCTCCGAACCAGGATCTCGCCCACGAGTTCCTGGACTTCGTTATGGAGCCCGACATCGCGGCCGAGATCTGCCTCACCACCGGCTACTCAACCCCCTCGAAAGCAGGGCGCGAGCTGCTGCCGCCCGGCGTGCGCGACAACCTCGCGATGTTCCCAGACGAGGCCCAGATGAAGCGCCTGCGGTCGTACCAGGACCTAGGACCGGCGGCCGCGCGACACGATCGCCTATGGACCGAAGTGAAGGCGGAGCGATGAACCCCCCTTTGCCGCCTCACTCCGTTGTCCGGAGCACGGCAAGCCGATTCACTCCGAGGTGCGTCCTCGAACCTCGCAGACCTACTTCAAGGATCCTGCGGCTGCCGGTTCGCGGTGACGAAAGGCGTCCCCGCCTCGTGGCCAATTTACCCGCCCGCTGCTACCTCGTCACGACCACGGTGAGCTGAGCGCCGCGGGGAATCTCGACCTCGTCACCCTTCATGACCAGAACCGCGCCTGTGCCGGCGGCGGCGCCGATCACCGTGCCGATCACGGCTCCCTTTTTGCCGTCTTTGATAGCGCCCACGATGAGCCCGCCGAGCGCACCACCGCCGATGATTTTCTTGTCTTTGCTTCCCGTGGACTTGCCCAGGGTGTCGATCGCCTCTGTGCTGATCTCAACGCGCTCGCCCTTCTCCATGACCGCCTCGAAGCCAAAGACGAGACGTGCGCGCCCCTTGACCCGCTTGGCCGGAACCGCGGTGAAGATCCGACCCCGGACCTCCGAACCCTTGTCGAGGGTGAAGCCCTGGAGTGGAACGTCTTCGGTGAGAACCGCGAGGACCGAATCCCCTTCTCGGCTCGCGTCCGAGGAAAGCGTCGATTGGAGCTCGATCGGAAGCAAGGTTCCATCCGGGACCACCAGGCGCACACGAGGGGTCGGCGTCGCCCTTTCAGGGTTCGGTTCGGTTCGCACGGGTGCTGGGG
>CAZFQH010000010.1:7102-24445 GCA_964520805.1 uncultured Acidobacteriota bacterium
TGCCAGTTGAGAGGCAGGCAGCGTGGCTTGGGGCGCGCTATCTCCGGTCGCGATGGCGTTGTCGGGCCCGCAACCGAAGGGGATCAGAGAGGTAGAAAGAAGGAGCGTCGTCAGTTTCGTTTTCATTTGATTTGGGTCCTCTTGGAGTACGTCCCGCACCCGACAAGAGTGCGGACACGGTCCTGACGGTAGCGCGTGCTTGCGCCAAGCGTCTGTATCCTTCACCACATTGGGTCTCAACTCCATCCCTTCCACAGGAATACGACCGTGACACTTCTCACTCGTAAGACAACCACCGCTCTCTTCTCACTGGCTTTGGCACTTCCGGCGCGGCTGGCCGCAGGAACCGAAACGCCCAGCATTGATGAGATGGTGGGGCTCCGACGCGCCTCGCAGCTCTCCCCCGACGGTTCGCGTGTCGCCTACGTGATCCGCAAGGCGAATTGGGACGACAACGCGTTCGAAACCGAGATCTGGCTGGCCGACCCACGGACAGGAAAAAATTCCCTCTTCACGGGAGGCCGAAAGTCCACCGACTCGCCCGCTTTTTCACCCGATGGATCGTCGCTCGCTTTTCTTTCCGACCGCGACGGCAAACGACAGATCTACGTGATCGGTTTGTCCGGGGGTGAGTCGCGAAAGCTCACCGCCTCCGAGGAGGGTGTGGTGCGGTTCGCCTGGTCGCGCGACGGGAATCGAATCGCCTTCGTGGCGCAGGACCCAAAAACTGATGCCAAGAAAGAGCGACAGAAGAAATACGGGGAGGTGACGATCGAGGACGAAGCCACGGCACCCGCAGAGTCTCGGACCTTGGAAGCCAATTGACCTCGATGACCCTGGGCACGAGCGAGGTCGTTTCGTGGAAGAGCTCGGATGGAGCGGTCATCGAAGGGGTTTTGCGGAAGCCTGCGGGTTTCAGGCCCGGCACGCCCGCGCCTCTGCTGGTCATCATTCATGGGGGGCCCACCGGCGTCTCGCGGCCAACGCTCTTCGGCGCGACCTACGTCCAGGGTGGCTACATCTCGGCCTTTCTCACCACTCACGACTCTGCGCGCTTCCGCGCGGTTTCGGTCGGCGCCGGCATCTCGAACTGGGTGACCTACTACGTGAGCACGGACATCCATCCCTTCACGCGTCAGTATCTGAAGGCGACCCCCTGGGACGATCCGGAGGTCTACCGCAAAACGTCGCCGATGACGTACATCAAGGGCGGCAGCGCGCCCACCTTGATTCAGCATGGGGACGCCGATCTGCGCGTGCCCGTATCGAACGCGCTTGAGCTGTATCAGGGGCTGCGCGATCAGGGTGTGACCAGCGCTTGGCCCTGTATCGAGGCTTCGGCCACGGCCTCAACAAACCCAAGGCGGTGCGCCACGCCCTCCAGGAGAACCTCGACTGGTTCGACGCGCACCTGTTCGGAGCCGCGAATGGAAACTAGCAGGGGCGAATGAAGCGCCTGCTGATTTCGTGCGGGGAGCCCTCGGGCGAGTTCTACGGCGCCGAACTCGTCGCGGAACTTCGCCGCCGGCATGAGGACCTCGAGGCCTTTGGCCTGGGCGGAGACCGACTGGCGGCGGAAAACGTCCGTCTGCTCGCACACCTGCGCGACCTCGCGGTGGTCGGCCTGGTCGAGGTGTTGTCGCACCTGCTTCGGCTTAAGGCTCTTTTCGATTCGGTGGTCGCCGAGGCGGCCCGAGTGCGCCCTGATGTCGCGGTGTTGATCGACTACCCCGACTTCAATCTCCGCCTCGCTCGCGAACTCCGAAAGCTCGGGATACCGGTGGTGTACTACGTTTCGCCGCAACTGTGGGCCTGGCGGCGGGGCCGCATCCGAAACGTCAAGCGCGACGTGGCGAAAATGCTGGTGATCTTCCCTTTCGAGGAGCAGATTTATCGCGACGCGGGGGTGCCGGTGGCATTCGTCGGACATCCCTTGATCGACCATGTCCGGCCTCCTATGGATCGCGCCTCGGTGTCGGCCCGGCTTGGCCTCCTCCCGGATCGCCCCGTGATCGCATTGCTTCCCGGAAGTCGAAACAAAGAGGTGGGTTTCAACCTGCCGCCGATGATCGAGACGGTGAATTTACTGCGGGTGCTTCGACCGGACCTGCAGTTCGTACTGGCCGGGGCGCCGCATCTTCGCGTCGGAACATTTCAGGAGGCCTCGGCCTCCGGAATCACGGTAGTCGAAGGCGCCACCCGCGACGTGCTTTCCGCCGCGCGTGTCGCCATCGTGGCTTCGGGGACGGCGACGGTCGAGACCGCACTCACCCTGACGCCGATGGTCGTCGTGTACCGCCTATCCGCCCTGACCTACGCGTTGGGTAAACCGCTGGTGAGCGTGTCGAACTACGCGATGGTGAATCTGATCGCCGGGCGGGTGGTGGTCCCCGAACTGATCCAGAGCGCTTTCACCGCGGCCCGCGTAGCCGAAGAGACGTTACGGATTCTCGATGAGGGGACGCCGCGCTCCGAAATGCTTCGGAGCCTCAGCGAGGTGCGAGAGAAACTGGGCAAGGGAGGAGCCACCCTCCATGCCGCCGACGAGATCGACGAATTCTTCGAAGGTCAGTGATGGCCCGAGTGGTCGACCGGAATTTCAGGAGGAGCCGGCGGGAGGACCACCGGAATCGCTGAGTTCAGCACGCGACCCCACGTGGGCGCGAGTGTGGCCTTGAGGGTCCAGTCGGCAAGGATGAGGGTCGCGGCGATGAGAACCCACGATCGGACGCGGGCCCACGGAAGGGTGGGATATCGGAAGAGTCGGGACAGTAGTGGCCCCGCGAGAACCACGCCGAGGATGCAGAACGCGGCCACCCGGCAGATCGCCCAGGGCTGCCAGCCGAAGAAGACGGTGGCCCACCAGGCTCCATCGGCGCGGTGGATCGAAGCCACGTAGCCGTTCATGTAGTTCGTGAGCACGGCGCCACCCGTGATCGAGACCAGGCTGCCGGTAAGCAGGCTGACCGCGACGAAGGCCACAAGGTGGGTGATATGCAGGGGCAGGAAGAGCCGCCAGTTACCCTCGGTTCCTCCACCGAAACGGATCCAATGGAACATCTCCTCCCGATATTCGGGACCGTTGAGGACGAGCGGTGTAAGGCCGTCCGCAGTAGGCCAGAACGCGAGAAAGGCCGTGCCGAAGACCGCGAGCGCCACCGGGAAAATCAGCATGAGCCCGATGGCCCCGCGAAGGTCACCCGAACGAAGGCGGCGGGTCATGAGCCACCAGGCCGGCGCCGCGTTCAGAACCGGCAGCAGGTACCGCGAATCAACGGCAAGACCGATCGGGTACGAAAGCGCGATGGCGCCAATGAGCCGTATCGCGTCTTTGCGAATCGGCTCCGGGGTCATCTTCAGGCTTTACCCACCGGCAAGCGTTCGAAGTTGACCATGGAAGCGAACTGATGGAAGCGCTCTTCGATCTCGGCTCGGGTCAGGTCTAAGAATCGCTCCACGCCGAACGCTTCGCAGCAGAAGGACGCAACCGTCGAGCCCATGATGACAGCCTGACGGAAGGTGGCGACATCGTGGGAGTTCGCGTGATCGAGATAACCCATGAAACCGCCCGCGAACGAGTCGCCGGCACCGGTCGGGTCCTTCACGTGTTCCAGCGGAAACGCGGAAGCGAGGAAACACGAATCCTCCTGGAACAGAAGTGCTCCGTGTTCACCTTTCTTGATGATCAGCGTCTTCGGGCCCATGGCCCGGATGGCGCGGGCCGCGCGGATGATGTTCCAATCGCCCGCAAGTTCTTTCGCTTCGGAATCGTTGATCAGCAGAACCTCGACCTTGGCCAGCGTCTTCTTGAGCTCTTCAAGGCGATGGTTGATCCACAGATTCATGGTGTCGCAACCCACCAGACGCGGGGCCTCGACCTGCTCCAGAACATCCCGCTGAAGCGACGGCTCGATGTTCCCGAGGAAAAGCCGGTCCGACTTGCGGTAGCTTTCGGGCAGCTTGGGCTTGAAGTGTTCGAAGACGTTCAGGTCCGTGCAGATGGTCTCGCGCGAATTGAGATCGGTCGAGTACTTGCCCTGCCAGTGAAAGGTCTTCCCCGCTGCGTGCTCAAGGCCGGTGAGGTCGATCCGGCGATTCTTGAAAACCGCCATCTGGTCCGGCCCGAAGTCGTCGCCAACGACGCCCACCAGGTTCACATCAGTGAAATAAGACGCGGCGAGGGCAAAGTAGGACGCGGAGCCGCCGAGGACTTTTTCGGCGCGGCCGGCGGGGGTTTCAAGAGTGTCGTAAGCGACACTTCCGACAACGAGGACTGACATGGCTTCGTGAATGCTTCCAGTGTTTTTGGGAACGAGTTTCTCTTTTTGTGGAACCGGGTACGTGGTTCTCCAAGGGCAAGGGCGGAGCCTATTTCAAGTAGCGTCCGATAATCGGGGCAAGATCGCGTTTGGCGGCCTCGGGAATGAGATTCGGTGCGGTCATGATCGCAAACTTGAGAGCACTTTCGCATTCGCAGTCGCGGGGAAGGGGAAACTGCTCCACCGCGGCTTTCAGTATGGCCCGGGCCATCGACGCGTTTTTCTGGAGAACCGCCACCACCTGATCCACGGTCACCGCGTCGTGACCTTGATGCCAGCAGTCGTAGTCGGTCACCATGGCGAGGGTGGCGTAGCAGATCTCCGCTTCGCGAGCGAGTTTGGCTTCCTGGAGGTTGGTCATGCCAATGAGATCGGCGCCCCACGAACGGTAGAGGTTGGATTCGGCGAGGGTCGAAAACTGCGGGCCCTCCATGCAGACGTAGGTGCCGCCTTCATGGATGACCGCCCCGCTCTTCCGGCAGGCCTCTCCGAGAATGCGGCGGACGTGTTTGCAGACCGGATGCGCGAAACCCACGTGGGCCGCGATGCCGTCTCCGAAAAACGTCCCCTTGCGGCCAAAGGTGCGATCGATGAACTGATCGGGTGTCACCATATCGGTCGGCGCGTACTGCTCTTTGAGCGAGCCCACCGCGGACACCGACAGGATCCACTTCACGCCCAGGGACTTCATGGCCCAGATATTGGCCCGGAAGTTGAGTTCGGAAGGGAGGAGGCGGTGGCCACGACCGTGGCGGGGAAGGAAGGCGACGCTTCTCTCGCCGAATCGGCCAACGATGAAGGCGTCGGAGGGTTTGCCGAAAGGCGTCTCGATCGCGACCTCGCCCTGAGCCTCGAACCCCTCCATCTCATACAGGCCGCTGCCGCCGATGATGCCGATTTCCGCCGTGTGGTCCGTGTTCATTTCAAGCCTGCTTTAGTTCGATGAGGACGCCGGCCGCCGATTTCGGATGGATGAAGGCCACCCGGCAACCACCGGCGCCGATGCGGGGTACTTCGTCGAGGAGTTTTGCCCCCGCAGCTTTCATCTCGGCCATGGACTTCTCGATGTCGTCGACGAGGACGCAGATATGGTGGAGTCCGGACCGTTTCTCAAGAAACTTCGCGATCACGGAGGAAGGGTCGGTGGGCTCGAGCAATTCAAGGTGGGACTCGCCCACGGTGATGAAGGCGGCCTTCACTTTTTCGGTGGGGACCTCGTGCTCGGATTCGATGCTGAAGCCCAGGGCTTCGTAGGCGCGCTTGGCCTCGGACATATCTTTCACGGCAATGCCGAGGTGGTCAATCTTGAGAATCATGAGGGTCGTGGTCTCTTGGAAAAGGGGAGCCTATTCGGCGGCGGCGGAAACCGTCTCATCGGCCGCGGAGTAAGGGTCGATGGACCGATTCTGCACCCGTTCGCGCAGTTTGAGGCTGGAGTCGAGCGCGTCAATGCGCCGACGCACCTTCGCCATGACGAGAACCTCCACCTGGGTTTCAAACTGGCGCAGCAGCCTTTCCCGACGGCGGCGCGCCATCTCGCCATTGGCGTCGCGTCTTCCCCGAACCTCCTCGATCGTCTTCACGAGGTCGTCGATACCCTGGGACGCGGAAGCCACGGTGCGGACCACGGGAGGCCGATCGCCCTTGGTCTCGCCGGTTAACGACAACATCATCTCAATCTCGGAGGCCAGGCGGTCGGCGCCGTCGCGGTCGGCCTTGTTGACCACGAACACATCCGCGATCTCCATGATGCCGGCCTTCAGCGCCTGCACCTCATCGCCCAGCCCCGGGACCAGGACGACCACTGCGATGTCGGCTTCCGAGGCGATGTCAACCTCATCCTGACCGACGCCCACCGTCTCAACGATCAGAATGTCCTTGGAGGAGGCATCCAGAATCAGCAGGGCGCCCGCGGTGGTGGCGGAGAGGCCGCCAAGGGCACCACGGGTCGCCATCGATCGGATGAAGACGCCGTCGTCGGTGGCGTGGTTCTGCATACGGATACGATCGCCCAGGATCGCTCCGCCGGTGAAAGGCGAGGTCGGGTCGACCGCCACCACTCCCACCGTCTTCCCTGCTTTTCGAAACCGGGTGGTCAGCCGATCGACCAGCGTCGATTTCCCGGCCCCCGGGGGTCCGGTGATGCCGAGGATGAGGGCCCGGCCCGCGTGCGGAAAAAGCCGGGTCAGAAGTTCACGCGAACCCGGCCAGTCGTCTTCGACCGCACGGATCGCGCGCGCCACCGCCCGGATATCCCCCCGCAGGATGTCCTTCTCTTCCGGAAGTTTCATGCAGGCGACGCGGGCTCTTAGTGCGAAACGCGGCTACTCGCCGCGGCTAAGCAACTCTCGGGCGATGACGAGCTTCTGCACTTCGCTCGTCCCTTCGCCGATCGTCCCGAGTTTGGAGTCGCGCAGGGCACGCTCGACCGGGTAATCCTTCAAGTAGCCATAGCCGCCGTGGATCTGAATCGCTTCAAGAGCCACTTGAACCGCCATTTCGCTCGCGAAGAGTTTCGCCATCGCGGACTCGATTTTGTGTTCGATGCCCGAATCGCGAAGGGAGGCGGCGCGCAGCATGAGGAGGCGCGCGGCGTCGATCTTCATCGCCATCTCGGAGAGCTTGAACTGAATCCCTTGAAACTCGGCGATCGCCTGGTTGAACTGCTTGCGGCCCTTGGCGTAGGTGAGGGCGGCTTCAAAAGCGCCCTGGGCGATGCCGATCGAAAACGCGGCGATGCCGATGCGGCCACGGTCGAGAATGCGAAGGGTGTCGACGTAGCCCATCCCGGGTGCCCCAAGGAGGTGGGATGCGGGAATCCGGCAATCTTCGAGGATCAGCTCGGACGTGTCCGACGAACGGACGCCGAGCTTGTCTTCCTTCTTGCCCGGCCGGAACCCCTTGGTGCCACGATCGATCACAAAGGCCGAGATGCCCTTCTTGCCCTTCGTCTTGTCGGTGACGGCCATGACCACGGACACGTCCGCGAGAGAACCATTCGTGATGAAGGTCTTCGAGCCGTTCAGGACCCACGAATCGCCATCGAGGACCGCGGTGGTCTTGGTGCCACCCGCATCCGACCCGGCGCTGTTTTCGGTAAGGCCCCAGGCCCCCACGAACTCGCCGGTCGCGAGCTTGGGGAGGTACTTGTTCTTCTGCTCCTCGGTCCCGGCCAGGAAGATGTGGCCGGAGGAAAGGGAATTGTGCGCGGCGGTTGACAAGGCGACGCCCGCATCCACACGGGCCAACTCCTCGATGACGATCGTGTAATCGACCGTCGACATGCCGGAGCCCCCGTACTGCTCGGGGAAAACCACGGCGAGCAGGCCCAGTTCGCCGAGTTTCGTGAAGATCTCGCGGGGGAATTCCTGCTTCTCGTCCCACTCGCGCGCATGCGGCTTCAGCTCCCGCTCGGCGAAGTCGCGGACGGTTTTTTTAAGGAGCCGCTGGTCTCCGCTGAATTCAAAATCCATTTGATGCCTCTAAAAGAACATCCCCGGAACAGGGGGCGGGCATCTTAGTTGACCGTGCGGAGCGGAACCGAACCGAAGCGGATCACCGAACTGGGGATCGGCGCCCATGTCCGGTTCGTCGAAGCCATCGGCTACGAGGACATGCCCGGCCTGCCTTCGGTTTGCATCACGTCGCGCAAGTTGCCGCGGGCCGGGCATGCCCGGCCCTACCCGACGGTTTTGAAAAAGGCATAGACGAGGGGAGCCGCGAGGAGGAAAGCGTCCATACGGTCGAGGGCGCCTCCGTGGCCGGGAAACAGGGTTCCCGAGTCTTTGGCCCCGACGTAGCGCTTGAAGAGGCTTTCGAGAAGATCGCCCACGATTCCGGCGACGGCGGCGAGAACCCCGACCATGACGATCAGGCCCATGGGCTGGGAGGCGAACATCTGGTTCGCCACCACGGCGCTTGCGATGGCCGCGCCGATGAGGCCGCCGATCGCTCCTTCGATCGTTTTGCCGGGCGAGACCTGGGGGGCGAGCTTGTGACGACCGATGGCCTGACCGACAAAGTAGGCGAATACGTCCGAGGCGATGATGACCGCCATCAGGAGGGCGATGCGCGCGGTGCCGTCCTCGATCGGAACCAATCGCGCGAGGCCGGCGAACGAGCCTGTGCCCATGCCGATTACCAAACCGCACAACACCCCCGCGCCTTCGGTCGCGAGCACCGACACCCCGAATCGATCCGCGCGCAGGACGGCCACCAAGGCGGCGGCCACCCCCGCGGCGATGGGCAGACCGAAGATCGGGAACTCCCGGCCGGCGTCGGGGGCGCCGGCCAGCTCGAAGAAGAGAGCTATCCCGGGGAGAAAAGAAATATGCGAGGCGTGAAACGACGCGCGGGCCAGCAGGGTGTGGGCCTCGCTGATGCCCAGCACACAGAGAATCGCCGCGAGAATCCAGGGGGCGCGCTGTGGGAACAGGGCGATCGCCCCCACCACCGCAGGCAGAACCACGAGGGCGGTGAGAACCCTGCGGAAGAGATTCGAAGAAAAGAGACCGCTCACGCCTTGCCCACGGCCGCGGAAATGCCTCCGTAGCGACGTTCGCGCTTCTGGAAGGCTACGATCGCTTCCAGTAGGTGGCGGCGGCGGAAATCCGGCCACAACACGTCGGTCACCCAGATCTCGGCGTAGGCGATCTGCCAGAGAAGAAAATTTGAGACCCGCAACTCGCCGCTGGTGCGGATCAGCAGATCGGGTTCGGGCAGGTGGGCGGTGAAGAGGCGCTTTTCAATGGTGGACTCGTCGATCGTCGAGGGATCGATGGATCCGCTCTTCACACCTTCGGCGATGCGCTTCACGACATCGGTCAATTCCGACCGCCCCGAATAGTTGAGAGCCAGAGAAAACTGAAGACCGGTCAGGCCGGCGGTCTCGCGGATGCCGCGGCGCAACTCGTCCTGGACATCTTTCGGCAGGCCATCGAGCCCACCCACCACGCCGAAACGGATGTTGTTGTCCTGAAGTGTCTTGAGTTCGCGGCGGATGTACAGCTTCAGCAGACCCATGAGGCCCGAGACCTCGTCGGTCGGGCGCTTCCAGTTCTCGGTTGAAAAAGCGTAGACCGTCAGGGCTTCGAGGCCGAGTCGGGCCGCGGTTTCGACTACGGAGCGTACGGACTCAACCCCCGCGCGGTGCCCTTCAAGGCGAGGGAGGAAACGACTCTTCGCCCAACGGCCGTTGCCGTCCATGATGATGGCGACGTGGCGCGGCAGTCGGTTGAAGTCGATAGCTTTCGCCAGTTCCTGTTCGTCACGGTCATGGCCGACAACTTCAAGT
Organism: uncultured Acidobacteriota bacterium; assembly: GCA_964520805.1. GTDB lineage: Bacteria > Acidobacteriota > Vicinamibacteria > Fen-336 > JAGNNV01 > JAGNNV01. The sequence goes on from CAZFQH010000010.1 coordinate 16,715, forward strand.
ACCTGGGCGCGCGACATGGGAGAGCGATTGTAAGCGCTCAGGCCACAGGACCGCGGCCGATCCGGATCCGCGCGTCGACCACGACCGCACCCTCGCCGGGAGGGAGCACTCGGACCGGGTTCAGGTCGAGCTCGAGCAGCTCGGGCATCTCCTCCACCAGGGCGGACAGGCGCTGAAGGAGGGTGATGAGGGCCGCGCGATCAGCCGGAGGACTGCCGCGATAGCCGTCGAAAAGCGGCCGCAGCCGCAGACGGTCGATCATCTCCGCGGCGTCCAGATCGCTCAACGGAGGCAGGTGGAAGCAGACATCGCGGAGGAGTTCGACCTGAACCCCGCCGATGCCACACAAAATGAGCGGCCCGAACGTGGGATCGACCACCACGCCGACGAGGGCTTCGAGGCCACCTTCGACCTGGCGTTGCAGGAGGACGCTCTCGAGTGCGAATCCGGCCTTCACCAGACTCTCGCGCATCCGCGCCACCGCTATCGTCACGTCTTCGGAGCTGCGGAGGTTAAGAGCCACCCCGCCAACGTCGGTTTTGTGAACAAGGCCCTGGGCCACCGCCTTCGCGACCAGCGGAAATCCCATGTCCGCGGCCACCACCGCCGCTTCCTCGGGTCGAGCGATGCGGAGATCCGCCATGTCGATGCCTGCGACTCGCAGCAGGTCCCCCACATCCGTGGCTTCGAGCCAGTGCGGCCCGGGTCGCGATTCCAAAGAGGCCTGGACGATGCGTCGGGCCTCCGACCTCTGCGAATCGGAAAGCCGCAGCACCTCGCCCAGGGGGCGTTCGCGCCAGCGGTGGTACTTGAGCGCCGCCGAAAGCGCTCGCGCGGCATTCTCTGGAAATGCGTAAGACGGAAGACGACCGCGACCACCGGTCGAAAGCATCGGGGGGGCGCCTTTGCTCGCGAGGAACACCGTCAGCACGGGGATGTGCGCGGGTACCGTGGCCGCACTCTTCGCCACCGCGGCCGCGATCTCGTCGGCCGTGGTGACGAGGGGCGGCACAAAAACCACGATCAGGGCGTCGACGTTTGGATCCTGCCCCACGATCTCGATCGTCCGCGCGTACTGCTCGGCGGTGGCGGAGGCGATCATGTCGATTGGGTTCTTGAAACCGGCCGCGGAGGGGAGGAACGATCGCAGCTTCTCAAGCGACGGAGCGGTGAGTTCGGGCAGGGTGAGACCCTGGGCTTCGCAGGCGTCGGCGAGGAGAATGCCAGGACCTCCCGCGTTTGTGACCACACCCACCCGCGGCCCTCGCGGTGGCGGCTGAGTGGCGAGGAGGGCGGCGACATCGAACATCTCTTCCAGGGTGTTGGTGCGGATAACCCCCGCCTGTTCGAAAAGAGCATCGACACCGACATCGAGACAGGCAAGCGAGGCCGAGTGCGACGACGCAGCGCGGGTGCCCGCGGCGGAACGTCCGGATTTCACCGCGATGATCGGCTTGACCTTCGCCACTTCCGGGGCGAGCCGGGCGAAACGCCGCGGATTGCCGAAACTTTCTAGATACAGCGCGATCACGTCGGTGCGCGGATCGTCTTTCCAGAACGCCAGCAGATCGTTGCCCGAAACATCCGCCTTGTTGCCGACCGAGACGAAGGTCGATATGCCGATGTGCAGGTCGCGCGCGTGGTCGAGGATCGCCACGCCCAGCGCCCCGCTTTGCGACAACATCCCCACATTCCCGGCCGGGGCCACGGTGGGAGCGAACGTGGCGTTCATTCCGACCGCCGGGTCCGTATTCAGAACGCCCATGCAGTTGGGCCCCACCATGCGCATTCCGGAGCGGCGCGCGAGATCGCGAATCCGCTCCTGCTCTTCCTGACCCTGCGGTCCGAGTTCGGCGAAACCGGCGGAGATCACAATGACACTGTGGGCTCCGGCTTCGGCGCATTGACGCACGGCCTCGAGGACTCCGAGTGCCGGCACCGCGATGATCCCGAGGTCCACCGGCCTGCCGATCGACGCGATGTCCCTGAACGCTTTCAAGCCCTGGATTTCCCCGCCCGCGGCGTTCACCGGATAGATGTCTCCTTTGAAGCTCTCGCGGAGATTCCTGAGGAGAGTGCCGCTGATGGTCGCAGACTTGCGCGACGCCCCCAGCAGGGCCACGGAGCGGGGCTCGAAGAGAAGGCGCATGCTCATGGCCGCGGCCGCGGAGGCCCGCGCGTCCATGGCGCGCCTCACCGCCTGGGTGAGTCGCACCGGGAACCACGCGCGCAATGCCCCATCGCGCGTCTCGGTCTGGACATCGAAGCCGATGTGGGTCAGCAACTCCATCATCAGCGGCGTTCCCGGCTGGACCTCGGCCTCGAACCGCTCGATACCAAGCCTGGATGCCATCCCCGCAAGGTGTTCCAGCAGTGTCGTGCCGACGCCGCGCTGTCTCCACACGTCCGAGACTGAAACAACAAACTCCGCTCGCGGCACCTGGTCTTCGGCCGGCTCGAGCGGCCGGAAGCCCGCAAAGCCCACAAGCTCCTCTACCGAGGAGCCATAAGTGGCTACGAGGCCTAAGTCGCGGCTGAAATCGCAGCCCGCGAGTCCTTGCGGGAATTGCCGGGCGAGCGCAGGTTCATCGCTCGCAAGGGCCTTGCGGATACGGACCGATTCTCCGTCGCGCAGCAGAACGTCGGTGCTGAAGGTCAACCTGGTCTTACCGGCCCTTCAGATTGTAGCTGCCGTCGGGTTGAGCCACGCCGCCACGTGTAGCGCCTTCGCACGCTTGATCCGGGCTCTTTCTTTCGGACTATTCATCGCTGTCCAGAGATCGTTTCGACGCTGGGTATTCATCCAGAAGTCAGGACTGTTCCCGAAGACGCGAGCAAGAATCAGCGCCGTTGGTGCAGTGACGGTTCGACGGTTGTTGCAAAGCTCATTCACGTGTTTCCGCGGAACGCCCATCGCCAAGGCCAGCGCGCCCTGCGTCAGGGCCATTGGCTCCATGAACTCCTCGGTCAGAATCTCTCCGACCGTGACTGGTCTGCGCTTGGTCATCATGACTGCCGTCCTTTCACCTGTAGCTGTGGTTGTCCAAGTAGACCCGGCTCGCCTCACCGCGGGCGCCGTTCCACGCGAAGACCAGGCGCCATTGCTCGTTCACGCGGATTGAATGTCGGCCTTCGAGGCTGCCCCGCATCTTCTCGAAATGATTGCTTGGCGGCATTCGAAGGTCCTGGTCGCTCGTTGCGTCATCGATCATCTGCAGCTTTCGGAACAGCCGGGTGGTGAGACTCGGGGGGATGTTCCTGCCGGGAACGGCGTCCACGAAAAAGTCGCGCAGCCAGTTGTCCCGAAAACTCGCGATCACCGGGGGGCCACTGTACCACCTGACGGTACATGCCGCCTCGCGCACCTCCGCTTTCGGGAGTTCGGAACCGGCGAGGAGGGTGTTCGAGCCCGCAGTCCTTGGGCCAAGCTACCCGTTTCCTCGCGCCCCTGGATCGCGGTCGCTTGGCCAGGCTGCGCACTCGACCGAACCTCAAAACGGACATCCCTCAGCGACCGCCCTTACCGCTCGCCGGGAATGAGCGGGCGGAAAATCACGACATAACGCTTCGGGCCCTCGCACAATTGCGACATCGAAGCTCCGGTTGGGAAGGCGCGGGTCAGCGTCTCGGGGACCACCACCTCATTCCCGACGGACGGCGCCAGCGAAGGGAAATTCGGAGGAACCACGCGGCAGCCTCCGGATAAGGTTTTCTCCCTCACGATCATGGTGAAACGATCGGGGTGCCACGGTTTCAACGTCGGATGACGAAATCCGGAGAGCCCTCGGAGGAACTCGGGCAGCGCGACAAGAGGAGGTCCGCCCGTGGTCTCGAGATCGCCCATGATCACAATCTGCCACGGCGTGCCTAATAAAACAGAGAACCGAAAGAGCGCCGGGCCCTCGCCGACCACCAGGGTCTGAGGCAGGCCCGCCTTGCCCTGGGATTTGACCGCGACATCGAGACGGGTGGAAATCGCCTGCATCTCGGCTTTGTCAAGCGAACCCTTGAGCACCTCGCGCCGGCCGCCCACGTAGACCGACCCGTCGGTCAGGAGGACGAAGCGCGAGGGCACGCCGTCGAAGCTCTCGCGCGGCGTGAGACTCATCTCGCTGGGGAGGGGATCCAGACGCAGCCATTGGGCCGGAGGAGGGGCTTGCGCCGCCACGTCCATCCGCGAGGTCAGCACGGCAAGCAGGCCCAACGCGAGAGAGAGGGCGCGGCCCCAGACAGGGAGAGTGGTGGTCTTGATGGCGTCGATTCTATCGGTCCCCTAAGATGACCGCCTCCCTGGAGGAATCTTGAACATGCGCGTTTCCCGGATGACGTCGTTCGTAGCAGTCCTGGCTCTGCTTTCTACCGCCCTGCCCAAGATGGCGGGGGCGGCCCAGCCGGTGAGGGCGAAGAACGGGATGGTGACGTCCCAGGCATTCATTGCGTCGCAGGTGGGTGCCGACGTCTTGTGGGACGGCGGCAACGCGGTGGATGCGGCGATCGCCACCGCGTTCGCCCTCGCGGTTGTCCACCCCGCGGCCGGGAACATCGGTGGCGGAGGTTTCCTGGTCAGCCGCCTGGCCAGCGGCACGGCCACGACATATGACTTCCGAGAAGTGGCCCCCTCGGGCGCTCACCCCGAGATGTTCCTGAAGGACGGTAAATACAACGCTGACCGGCATCACAACTCGCACCTCGCGGTGGGAGTGCCCGGAACCGTGGCTGGTCTCTATCAGGCCTTCGAGGATCTCGGGTCGAGGAAAGTCTCCTGGCGGCGTCTGGTGGAGCCCGCGGTGGTCCTCGCGCGCGAAGGGTTCATCGTGACCGATGGTCTGGCGCGATCACTGAAAAACGTCCTGTCCGAAATGAAGAAGTACCCCGCGTCGGTCGAGCAGTTCTCGCGAAAGGGCGTGCCCTACGAAATGGGCGACATCCTCCGCCAGACCGATCTCGCCAATTCGCTGGAGCGGATCGCCGAACGGGGGCCTCGCGGCTTCTACGAAGGCCCGACGGCCCGCCTGATCGAGAGGGAGATGAAGGCGAACGGCGGACTCATTACTGAGGCCGATCTCAAGGCCTACACCGCGAAGCGGCGCGACCCGGTGACCGGAAAGTACCGGGGCTACGACGTCATCAGCATGCCTCCGATCAGCTCCGGGGGCACCGCCCTCATTCAGATGCTGAACATGCTCGAAGGCTACGACCTGGTCAAGGACGGACCACGATCGGCCGCAACCATCCACCGGATTTCGGAGGCCATGCGGCGGGCGTTCGCGGATCGCGCGCGTTATCTGGGAGACCCCGACTTCAACAAGGACATGCCGATCGCACGGCTTCTCTCGAAAGACTACGCGGTTCAACTGCGCAAGACGATTCGCGAAGATCGCGCTTCGGTATCCGAGCCCACGAGTTTCGAGTGGCCGGCGGAGAGCGAGGAGACCACCCATCTCTCGGTGGTCGATCGCGATCAGAACGCGGTCTCGCTGACCTACACCCTCGAGGCGAGCTACGGCTCGAAGATCGTGGTTCCGGGTGCGGGTTTCCTCCTCAACAACGAGATGGGCGACTTCAACGCCGGCCCCGGCCTCACCGACACGAATGGGCTTATCGGCACCGATCCCAATCTCGCCCGTCCGGGCAAGCGGATGGTTTCATCGATGACGCCCGCAATCCTCGCCAAGGACGGGGATCTCTTCATGGTCATCGGCTCGCCCGGCGGCCGGACCATCATCAACACCGTCCTGCTGAACATTCTGAACGTGGTCGATTTCGGCATGAACATCCAGGATGCGATCGACTTTCCCCGTTTCCATCACCAATGGCTGCCCGACCGGATCGCTTTCGAGAAGAACGGGGTTTCTCCCGACACCGTGGCCTTGCTGAAACAACGCGGGCATACCGTGCAGGAAAGTCCCTTCTATCAAGGCTTCGCCGCGGGGATTGTCTGGAACAAGGCGGACAAGCTGATCGAAGGCGGCGTGGACCGCCGCGCCCTGGACGGTGCGGCTATAGGACGTTAACGCTCGTTCCGAGGCTAGCTCAACTCTAGCCCGGGCCTTCCTCCGTCCTCCGAGTGAACTATGTTTCGGGGCAGCGGGAGACGGGTCATGCCCCCTTGGGTGTGCCAGCGTTACCACTGGCCGCGACACCGCGTCTTCGTCGTGCGGTTTATCATTCGCATCTAGAGGCACTGGTCGATGCACCACGAATGGATTTCCGCGGACCCCGCCATCATGATGGGGAAACCCGTCATCGCGGGAACCCGTATAACCGTTGAGTTGATCCTGGAGAAGCTCGGCGCTGGCGAGTCCTTCGATCAGGTCCTGGACGCCCGCCCGCAATTGACGCGCCCGGCTCTCCTTGCCGCACTGGGTTTCGCGACAAAGGCGCTCGGCTCGGAAATCGTCTTTCCAATGACCGCCGATTCCAGTGCGGCTGGTCGCTGACGAGAGCGTCGATCTCGCAGTCGTCATCCGTCTTCGCTAGGACGGCCACGAAGTGCTTGCCGTTTCAGAAGTCATCGCCCGCGGTACCTGACGAAGTCGTCCTTGGCCTTGCGGCGGGCTCCTGACTGCTGACAAGGACTTCGGCGACCTCATATTCCGACAGCGTCACGTCCACTCCGGAGTTTTGCTCCTCCGTCTCGCCGGACTGCCCGCGATCGAGAAGGGACGCCTCGTGTCGCGCGCCCTTCAAGAGCATGGACCGGCAATCTCGACAGGCTTCGCCGTTCTTTCCTCAAGAAATCTGAGGATTCGGCAACCGACCGTAATGTGATCCGCGCGCCAGTTGTACCGGACGAGGCCCCGAGGCCGAGATCGCCGCGATGGCGAGCTTCCTCGTTGCTGAGTTCGCGCGGGCCGACGCCCGGATCCAGGCCGGGTCACGGCGCGGCGGCTGAACCGCGCGGAGTACACGAATACGATTCGCGACCTGCTGGCCATTCAATTCCGAGCCGACCGGAACTTCCCGACCGATGATTCCGGAGAGGGCTTCGACAACATGCTGTCGGTCCAGAAGATTACGAAGCGCCTCGGAACTTCCGGCTACGGCTTCCAGACGCTCGTGAGCGGGTCGTTGGGAGCCTCCCCTTCAGGGGCGAAGCCGTGGCGGCTGTGCCGGCTTGCCGTCAATGGGAGGCAGTTCCAGGTGGAGTGCCAGGGCCTGGTCGAGGGCGCGCTCAGCCTCTGTGGAGATCCGCCCCGCCCGCGACACCACGCGCTTTCGATCGTACGTCATGAGCATCGAGGCGTTCGCCACGCGGGCCTCCTGGAGATTGGAACCGGGCTTTCGCAGATCGACCATGTAGCCGCGTTGCACTCTCTCGGCGGTGTAGCGTTGCGTCGGGACAACGGTGATGGCCTGGCCAAAGCGGTTGGCGACATCATTGGAGACGACGACGCAGGTCCGGGTCTTGCGGGGCTCGACCCCGATCGACGGATCGCAGCTGATCCACAGAATGTCGCCGCGTCGGATCTCGAGGTCGTCAGTCTTTTTCATCGAACCACTCAAGTTGTGCGGCTTCGAAATCTTTCAGAAGCTTCAGGGCATCGGCCCGCCCGGCGACGTAGTCCGCCGCCAGCTTCTTCCTCCGTTCGAGAACCTCCCGTGCTTCGAGCGCCTCGCGGAGAATCCCTCGAGCGTAAGTAGCCCGCGGCGCGCCCGCCCGTTTGGCGTGTCGATCCAATCGTGCGGACGTGTCATCGTCCAGGGTCAGATTGAGCCTTTCCATGACAC
>CAZFQH010000011.1:0-23838 GCA_964520805.1 uncultured Acidobacteriota bacterium
CCCATCGGCCCCCTCCGCTCCGTGAGCAGTGAGCGAACGCTAGCAGTCCGCGGTGAAAGTCGACCGCGAACGAAAGCGAGAGAAGTATCAGGAGATCATCGCGGAATGCAACCGCATTATCAGAGAGGAAACCCGATGCCATCCACTCCCGACCGCACCCGGTTGCGCGACCGGCGCGACGAACTCAAGGCCGAGATGGCTCAGTTCGGTGACCTGTGGCGTCCGTTCGGTGGCACTCCGCGCGGGGCTGCGCCCCAACAAGGCTTGTCTTTCAGACTTCGGCATGCTCAGAATCGGAATCATCATCGGAAGCACGCGGCTGGGACGCAAGGCGGAAGGAGTGGCACGGGTGGGTCCACGCTCTGGCCTCGAAGCGTACGGACGCGGAGTTCGAACTGGTCGACATCCTCGACTTCAAGCTGCCGCTGCTCGACGAAGCGGTTCCCGCGGCGTTCGGGAAGTATGAGCACGAACACACGAAGAACGGGGCGGCGAAGATCGCAACCTTCGACGGCTTCGTGTTCGTGACCCCGGAGTACAGTGGTTCTACAGGACCTTGCGCAACGCGGCGATCGATCGATTCCGCCGGAAGAACACGGCGTCAAAGGCCTTCGAGGCCTTGGCGCGGGAGATGGAGAGTCGCGAGACTCCCGAGACGGAGATGGAAGCCCGGATCTGCGCCTGCGTCGCGCGGCTTGCGTCCACGCTCAAGCCCGAGTACGCGGATGCGCTTCAGGCGATCGAGATCGACGGAACGCCGGTCAAGGCCTTTGCGGAGCGGCACGGCCTATCGGCGAACAATGTGGGGGTGCGGGTGCATCGGGCCCGGGAAGCCCTCAAGAAGCGGGTCACCGAGTCGTGCAGAAGCGGCGCCGACCACGGCTGCACGAACTGCAACTGTAGATCGCAGGGCTGAGGGGCGAACTTCCGGAGGTGCTGGGAGCGAGGGCGCGGGCTGACGTCGACCCACGAACGCATCGAAGCCCAACCCCGAGAGCGTCAGTGAAACAGGCGCGGTTTGCCAGCCAGTCCGTAGGCCCGCGTCCGGGATAGTGGCTCCGTCACGCTCGGCCCTTTTCGTGCTCGGCCATTGCGTGTGCAAATCGCGCGGCCGTCGCCGAGATCAATGGCCGGTACAGGTGGCGCAGCAGCCAGCCCGGCACGCCGCGCCCGCGCTCTTCCATCGCGGCGCGGGCGCGCGGGTGATCCATGAAACGATATCCGGACACGCGATAGTCGTGTTCTCGGCTGCAAAACTCGATGCGTGACAAATGTTTCAGCGATTTGTAGCCGTAGTGCGCGGGTGCAATCAGGCGCAGCGGCGCGCCATGCGCGATGCTCAGCGGGTCACCTCCGAGCGTATCGGCGAGCAGGACATCGGGCGCCAGCATGTCTTCCAGCAGCATGCCGGTATGAGCGCCGTCCTGGCCGCGCAGTGCGACCAGGGTAGCACCTGGATGCGGGCCCGCTAGCGGCACGATGACCCGGTTGTAGAAGTCCGTAAAGCGCACGCCGCCCCAGCTCAGAAACCGATGACTCCACGTCGTGACGCAGTGAAAATCACTGATCTGCTCGACTCGCGGCAAGCCTTGCCGCACATCAGCGAGACGCAGTTCGTGCTCGACAGCGCCGGTCACCTCGATCTCGATCTGCGCGACCTCTGTCGGGAAGCGATGTGCAAAGCGGGTCAGGCCGAAGCGCGGGAAATCCACGATGCCGCGCTGGCCGGGAGGCAATGAATCGTGCATGAGTTTGGCTGGTCAGCTAGCTAGTGAAGGCGGCAGCGCGAACCTGGTCCCGATGTCCTCCGCCTGGTGGCTGGGCTAGGCGGGCACGCGGGGAGGAAGAAGGGAAGGGTTTCGACTCCTTGATTGAGGGGGAAAGTGGCGCGATTGTCTCACGCGCGACGGCAGCTGATGCGCGCCTGGAGCCAAGACCGATTACAGTAACAGCCCCCGCCGAACCAGTCCAGTAAATCCCACGTCATCATCGGGAAGGACCCGTCTGGATGTGGGACGACCGCTCTGCGATCAGCGGACCGCGGCGGCGGTCTAACGCACGGCACGCGAGTGAGATAGCGCTGCGGCGCTTCGTGGCACGGGCATTGATAGGTCGTTCGCAGTCGTGACGCTGAAGTAGTCAGCTGACGCAGCGATCGCGGCCTTTGCTCTTGGCGCGGTAGAGCGCGTTGTCCGCTACAGCGATCAGGTCCTCGGTGGACGAGTCCGCCGAGGGCACGATGGTGCAGACCCCGATCGACATCGTCACGTTCGGGCCTACGCTGGATCGCGGATGGGGAATCGCCCGGTCGCGAAGGCCTCCCCGGATCACCTCGGCGACCGCGATCGCGCCTTCCGGGCCGGTCGCGGGGAGGACGACCGCAAACTCCTCGCCGCCATAGCGGGCGGCGAGGTCGGGCACACGTCGGACCGTCTCCCGGAAGACCTCCGCCACGCCGCGAAGGCACTCGTCACCCTTCTGGTGGCCGAGGGCGTCGTTGTAAGCCTTGAACTCGTCGATGTCGCACATCAGGAGCGAGATGGGCTCCCGGGTGCGCGCGCAGCGAGCCCACTCGCGATCGAGAAACTCGCGGAACTGGCGATGATTGGCGATGCCGGTGAGGTCGTCGGTGGTAGCGAGCTTTCCGAGGGAGATGTTGGCGGCTTCGAGTTGCCTTGATCGCTCGGCCAGCTCCTCAGTCCTCGCGGCCACGGTGGCGGCGAGCTCACGTTCTCTGACCTTGAGGCTGCGTACTCGCCAGGCGAAGGCCAAACCGATGAGGCCCGCGGTTGCGGCGAATGCGACGATCCGGAAGAGCCAGGTCTGAAACCACAGCGGCGCCACCACGATCTCGATAGAGCCCTCTCTCGGCGTCCAGGAGACGCCATCATTGCTCGCCGCAGCGCGGAAGACGTAGCGGCCGGGGGGAAGGCGGCCGTAATAGGCGACCCGCCTCGTTCCCGCCTCCACCCAGTCCGGGTCGTGCCCGTAGAGGCGATACCTGAAGATGGTCTGCGACGGGTTCACGAAGCTGAGGCCGGTGTAGTGAATCTCGGTATCCCGGCTGCCTGGGGGAACGCGAACCTCGCCATCCGAAGGAATCACCTCTCGATCGGTCACGACCTCTTCGATCTGCGCGGCCGGCGGCGGTGCGGTCGAGAGCAGGAGTCGCGGATCGATGATGGCGACTCCGGCGCCCGTGGGAGCGAGGATGCGACCGTCTTTCGTAATGAATCCGGCCGGCGAAGCGCCGCCGTTACACTCACGGCTCTTCAGGCCGTGGGTGGTCGAGACAACCGCGGTGGGCCGAACCTGCGACGACCCGGTGTCGCCGAAGTTGAGGAGTTCACGTTTGGGCACCCGGAAAACGCCGCGGTCGGAGAGCATCCAGAACTGGCCCTGGCGGTCGTCAAGAATGCTCCAGATCGAATCGTCCACAAGGCCGTCCCGGGTCGTGATCTGCCGGACTTCCCGGTCTCCTCGGCGCACGAAGAGTCCCGAGCCGATGGTCCCGATCAGAAGTGCGCCGCTCTCGTCCTCCAGGAAAGACCGGACGCCAATAGACGTGAGACCCAGGAGGGGCACCTGCTCCAGGCGATCTCCCGTGAGACGCCACGCGCCGTGGTCCAGCGTCCCGATCCACAGCGAGCCCGCCCGATCCTCGAAGAGCGACTCGATCGCGCTGCCGGCAAGCGGCCGGACGATCTCGGGGATTGAGATCTTCCCGTTCTCCATCGCGCTGAGGCCCATGCCGCTCGATATCCACAATCGCCCCGAGCGGTCCTCGAAAGTGAATCGTCCTCCCGAAGGCAATCCCTCCTCAGGGCCGTAGATGCGATATCGGTCAGGTCCAATCTCCTCGGCGAGACCCAGGTCGGTGCCGACCCAGAGGCGCCCGCGATGATCACGCATCAGGCCCCGGACGACGGCCCCTCGCAGCCGGGGGCCGAGGTCGATGTTCCTGACCTGGCCGTTCGCGAGGCGCGACAGGCCGCCGCCAAAGCCAAAATAGAGCGCGCCGTCCGCATCTTCGAAGACCGATCGGCCGATGTCTCCGGCAAACCCCTCGGCGGTTGAAAAGGAGATCGCCGCGCCATCGCGCAGTTGAGCGATGCCGCCCCGAGTGCCGATCCACAGCCCGCCGTCGCGGTCGCTGGTGATACTCCAGGCTCGCCGATCAAGAAAGCCTGCCTCCTGCCCGAACATGTTGAGTTTGTCGTTGTCGAGTCGGGCGATCCCGGCCCCGTAAAGTCCCGCCCAGATCACCCCATCCCGATCCTGAAACAGGGCATGGACTCCTTCGACGGGCACTGTCAGGGACAGCGTCGGCACGAGGGAACGATCGAAACGATCAAGCCCGGCTCCGCCGACATAAAGCGCGCCCTCCCGGTCAAAGAGCAGCGCGCGAACGTCCTTCTGCCGGTGCCTTGGCTCGGGCCCTTTCGAGAGAACGCCCTCCTTGAGGATGTTCACGCCGCCTTCCGACCCCACAAACACGCTGCCGTCAGGCGCGAGCGCGAGCGCGCCCACCCTATTCGCGAGAAGGCCGTCCTCAACCCCGAAGCGTTTGATGCCCTCTCCGGAGAGCCGATACAGGCCGTTCCCGGTGCCCACGAGAAGGGCGCCATCGCGGTTGGACAGAATGACGTTGATGGTCTGGCTCTGGATGGGCCGATTGTCCTTGCGCAGTACTCCCTTCTCCATCCGGTACAGGCCGCCCGCCGTCGTCCCCACCCACAAGACTCCGTTCTCGTCCTCGTGAATGGTTCGGATCTCGTTGTTGGTCAGGACGGAATTGCGAGTGTCGAACACCTTGAATCGCACGCCGTCGAACCGCGCGAGGCCGGCATAGGTGCCGAGCCACAGATAGCCGTCGCGGGTCTGCCAGATGGCGCGGACACTGTTGTGGGGAAGTCCCTCCTCCACGCGCCACGTGTTCTGGACATATTGGGCGATCGCGCGCTTTGGGTCGAGAGCCGAGGCAGGTGAGGCGGCGACCAGGGTGAAGCAGGCGAGGGCCAGGACCGCGACCCACCGCATCGCGAGCGATCTGGAGAGAACGCCGACGAGCGCCTCGACGAAGGCGAAGCCGAGGGCTATGGCCATCGAGCGGTTGAGCGCGCGGCCCGGGCCCTGGGCATGGGAGTGCGAGTGGCCAGGGTCGCCGGGAGGATCGCGGTGGGACATTGGGGAGAAGAAGCCTAAGCGCAAAGTCGCCTCAAGAGTGGTGAAGATGAGAGTTCACGAGATGTGGAACCCCCGGTCGAGATGTAGCCCGTGGGGGAGCGGCCTCGGCCGTCCTTGTCCACCGGGATCCGCATATGGCCTCAATCCCGACGAACCTTTTGACCCAGACCCAACTCGCGTCGAAGGCCTGAAACCGGACGGGCGCGATTTCATTGATTCCGCTCGCCGCCCATGACGCTTTCGACGAAGCGGCGGCCTTTCGATCAACCCTACAGTTCCTTTCGAGGACCCAGAGCGTTTCCACCAGCACGACGTGAGAAACCCACACGCCGATACTGATGAACTCCTGCGCGATGCGGAGTTGCTTCCCGTCGTCCCGAACAATCAGACGAACGAGGACGTTCGTGTCAATCGCGCGCATGGCGAGCCTTGGTGTGGGCTTTCAGGCCACGCTTCAGGTCGGCGAGAGATCTCCGTCTGGGCGGTGAAGGAAAGAGAGTCGCGTGGAGCTCCTCGAAGGTGTGACGGCCTACTCGCTGCACTCGAACGGCGTCGCCGTCGTCGTGCCACTCGATGGTGGAGCCGGCAGAGAGTCCCAGCTTGTGGCGAACCTTTACGGGTACAGAGATCTGACCCTGTGCGGTGAGGCGTGACTGCGGGTAGCCGCCACCCGAGCGCCGCGCTCCCTTCGCGGCAGGCGTCCCGGGAGAGATCGATTCGGACTCGCCGCCCGAAGGAGCGTAAGTTACATCTGGTAGGGTCGCGCCGCTTCAGCTACCGTCGCACGAGCCCCACGAGAGGACCCCGATGAAACAGATATGCCTTGCCGCCGTTCTTTTCCTGGTTTGCGCAGCCGCGGCGCCGGCCCAGACCGGCATCTACAAAGTCGACTTCATGAACTTCACCTACACCCCGTCCTGTGCCGGCGGGGAGGGCGAGCCCGAGGAGAGGTTCTCCGTCAAGAAGGGTGCATTCACCAGGGAGAGAAAGATCGACGGCTTCGTCGAACGGTACTACTTCGCGGTCCTGGGCGTCGAGTACGGCGACCTCGACGGTGACCGCCAGGACGAGGCGGTCGTGAACACCCTCTGCAACACGGGCGGAACCGGCCAGTTCACCGAAGGGCTGATCTACACGCTCAGGGCCGGGAAACCGGCCTTGCTGGTGCGTTTCCTCGGCGGCGATCGGGCCGACGGGGGAATACGCTCCCTGAAGGTCGAAAACGGTTCGCTTATCGCCGATGTCAATGATCCGGGTCTGAACGGCGGGGCGTGCTGCCCCGAGGGAGCCATCACCTCGCAATATCGTCTGACCGGGAACAAGCTCGTGGAGGCCGGCGTCGGTGTGAAGCGCGAGCTCTATCCGAAACAGCGGCTGGCGTTTGACCGGGGCACCTCCTCGAAGACCTTCATCGTGAAAATCGCTGCGGGCGATCGGAAGAGGTACACCGTGGGCGCGCGCGGGGGACAGACGCTGGATGTGTCGATCAACACCGGCGACGCTAGCGTTGCACTTCTCGGCGACACGGGGTCGACCAGCGGAACTAACAGCCTCACTGCGAGGTTGCCGAAGCCCGGGGATTACTCGTTCGAGGTTGCAAATGACGGCGAGAAGGACATCGAAGTCACGGTAACCGTCAATATCCGCTAACCCAAGGCTCGCACTACATTTTGTTCATAGGGTCGGGGCGGCGGAGCCTTCCCGAAAAGGCGGAGACCGAGCCGCGCGGGGAACCGCTCCTTCTCCGGGTGACCAGCCGCGCGGCCCGCACTTCGGGCCACGACCTCCTCGCCCGCGGACTGCGGGCGGGCATGGCATGGATCCCGAAGGCGAGGCTTCAACGGCGTCAGCGAGGGCCGAAGGCGGCCACCTTGCCCTTACCGGCCGCGAAGGCGGTCACAACCTTCTCCTTCGCGTCGTTCATGCCCTGCTTAGCATTCCGCGTGAAGTTCTCGGTCTCGGCTCCGACTTTCTCGCTGATTCGGCGGCGGGTGTCTGTGCCCTTCGCCGGAGCGGTCAGTACTCCCGCGACGTAGCCCACCGTGGCGGCCGCAACCGCGGCCCCGATCGTCTTCGCGGCCATCTTCGTATTTGTCTTCATAAAACTTCTTCTCCTCGTTTGCAGAGATATGCAATCTTCATGGATAAGCAAGGACTACGCCATGGCTCGCGCGGCCCGCTTCAACAAGGTGATGGTGAGACGCCCGGCGGTCATCTTTTGTACAAGGGGGCCTCGCAGAAACAGAGGACCGCGCGTAAGTCCTTTGACCGTCTCGTGGCACAGATGCTGCTCATGGCTAAAGGTGCGCAGCCTCAGGTCGGGAGGCTGCCACTCGCGCCGAGCGAGATAGGCCGACCCTGGTATTGAGGACATGCTGAAATGAACAAGATCAAGAAGACAGACGCGAACCGAGACCCGATTTCTGGCGCTCCGGGCGCGCATCCGGTGGGAGTTGGGGCCGGAGCCGTCGTGGGAACCGCGATCGGAGCCACGGTTGGGGCCCTGGCGGGTCCGGCGGGCATGGCTGCGGGCGCCGCCATCGGCGGTGCAGTCGCGGGCGGCATCGCAGGCGGCCTGGCGGGGAAGGCGGCGGGTGAGAAGATCGATCCGACGGTTGAAGACAACTACTGGAAGGGCTCGTATTCGAAAGCGCCGTACTTCGCGAAGGGCACCGACTACAAGGTCTATGAGCCTGCGTATCGGTATGGCTGGGAATCGTACCCGCATTACGACGGCCGGAAGTTTGACGACGTCGAGGTCGAACTCGCGCGCGACTGGAATGCCCATCGCGGCGATTCCCTTCTGAGTTGGGAAAAGGCGAAGCCCGCCACCCGCGACGCCTGGCGTCGGGTTGAGCACTCAACTCCGACTCACGCGCAGCACAACGCTCTCTAGCCCTCACCCCGGCGTTCTCCTGCAGAGGGCGCCGGGTTTTCCGCTTGGAAGCGATCGTGGTAAGGAAAAGATC
The DNA here is from genome assembly GCA_964520805.1 of uncultured Acidobacteriota bacterium. GTDB lineage: Bacteria > Acidobacteriota > Vicinamibacteria > Fen-336 > JAGNNV01 > JAGNNV01. Next base: position 8,157 of record CAZFQH010000011.1, read on the forward strand.
GACTGCTCGCCGCCGCACGGCGAGCGGGCCTTCCTGGGTCAAGAAGCTGAAGGGCGCGCCCTTGGCGTGATCGATACGGGCCCCTGTCTCCGCTTCCCGAATCAGGGGCCAGTTTCATCCGCTGAAATACCCGATCGGCGAGGCTCTGTACAAACCTTCGCGGAAACCCCTTTGACCATCGCGGCTCAGTATTCCGATTGGGTGAGAGGCGGCGATGTCGATTCCGCGCCGGGGATTTTCCGTGCCACGAGTCGCGCTTTTAGAAGCTGGGCAAGGTCTTCAGTGGACCTGCCAACACCGACCTGAGCGAAGCGTCTCCGCAAAGGCCTGGGCACTAACCCGAGGCCGCTTTGTAGATTGCGACTTCGTCCCTGCCCCAATCCCCTGTTGTCACGGTGCCTTCAACCATGGGGTTATCCCGCAATCAGGCGTTGGGGCAGCGGCCGGTCCGATCAAGGGGGACCAATGGCATAGCGTTTGCTAACTGATGATTCGCTGGCGAGATATCAAACCTCAATTCGGAGTTTGGGCGCCCGCAGACAACCACCATTTCAGGAGCACAAGTAACCCAATGAAACCAATCCTTCCGGCGTTCCTCGCCGTCGCCTTTCTGTCAACCGTCCCGGCTTCCGCCCAAACCCCCGCAGATCCGGCGATGACCACGAGCACCTCATCCGCGTCGGGCGTCGTCGTTTCCACGACCACCAACTCGGTTGTGGTGCGTCTTTCAGACGGCACCCTGCGGACATTTGCCACCGACGCGTCGACCACCATGCCCTCAGTCCGCCTCACCGAAGGAAAGCGGGTTACCGTTCAGCATCACTCTCTCGCCGGCGGGTTGTTTCACGCGACAACCATCGTCGATGCATCCCTTCAAAATGAGCCGGTAGTCTCGAGCTCCCCGGCGGACCGGCGCTTCGATTCAACCACCACGGATCGGACGACCACGGATGGGGCCGCAACGGCTGAGCGAGCAAGGACCGAGAATCAAACGCGTCGCACGAACAGCGAACGGTCCCTTCCTGAAACTGCGACCCCAATGCCCCTGTTGGCGCTTGCTGGCGGCTTAGCCCTTGCGACCGGTCTGCTCATGTCGGCTCTCCGGCGTATCTCCTGACCCTCACCGCGCGTGTTGCTGGCTGTTGAGAGAAGTCTGTGCGCCCTAGGGGTTGTCTGCCTCGGCGCGTACTCGATCGACAAAGGGCAGGCAGCGCTCTTCGCCTCACGCGAAGAAGCACGGCTCGAAGTCGTCTCAATCAACGAGGCCACGCGCGCGGATTCCTCTTCCGTCGCCTCCGCGCCTCCGCGGCTCCGGGGTAGCGCCGAAGCCGGGAAGGCCTGGGGTCAGATCGAAGTGCCCAGACTGGGTTTACGTGAGCTCATCGCCGAGGGTGCCGACCGTAAGACCCTGAGCCACGCGGTAGGGCACCTGCCCGAAACCGCGTTTCCTGACGAGGTGGGCAACGTCGTTCTCGCGGGTCACCGTGACTCGGTCTTCCGCCGGTTGAGCGGTCTCGTCAACGGCGACCTCATCTCCGTTCAGACCCCGTTCGGCGGCTTCTCCTATTTGGTCGAAGCAATTGACATCGTTACACCCGATCGCATTGACGCCATCGCTAGCCGGCCCGACCGTGTTTTGACTCTCGTGACCTGCTATCCCTTCAACGTTTTCGGCCGGGCTCCTTTACGGTTGATCGCCCGTGCTCGACTGATCGAACCGGACCCCGCCTCGCGACCTCTGAGGTAGAGCAGACGGAACGGAATCGCCCGCGGGGTTTCCCCTGAATTAGCTGGCGCTCTGCAACAGGGCGATGGCCCCCACGATCCAACAGCACCAACCAGTACAGGTGAACTCCGAACTGCCAAACAGCCTGGGAAGGTTGTCGCGCCTGAAGAGGCGAATGAGGATGAATCGCTCACCGGCGGAGGCGCCCGAACGCTGGCCCGGGCGGGTCCCTACTCGGACGTTCGCGGTGTGGCCTGGGGAGGTGACGATACCCTCGTCTATGCGCCCTCGTTCGCGGGCGCCTTGATGCGCGTCTCGGCCAGCGGCGGCGAGCCACAGCCGGCCACCAGGCTCGACCTCGCCCAGAGCGAGGGAACCCATCGCGTGCCTCAGTTCCTGCCGGACGGCCGCACGTTCCTCTTCTATTCCTCCGGTGGAACGGGCACCGAACCGGGAAAGCTCTGCATCGGCCGGCTGGGGTCGCTCGATCACCGCTGCCTTACCGCCGCAAGTTCAGGAGGCGTCCTCGTGCCGCCTCACTACGTTGTGTATTCGCGGGGGAAGACACTCGTCGCGCAACGCCTCGACCTCGACTCGATGGAACTTTCGGGTGAGGCGGCCCCCCTCGAGGTGGACCTTCCTTCCAATCTCGGAACCTCGGGGCAGCGCGCGCTGAGCGGCATCGGGTACCGCGGCTTACCGGGCGGACTGGACGGCGCGCAGTCGTCTCGTCTGGGTGGACCGGGATGGCGGTGAAAAGGAGTCGGTGTACGAGAAGCCCAATCAGGTGATATACGGCCCAAGGCTCGGTCCGGATGGCCGTCGCGTCCTGGTGAGCATCTACTGCGAGGGCACTCTGGGCCAGTTATGGCTGCTCGATCCTGCCCGGAACAATCAGGTTCGTCTCTCTCCGGAGGGCGACAAGTGGGACAATCAGATGGCGCTCTGGTCCAGGGATGGCCGCGAAATGTTCGTTGCTCAGACGGAGCCAGGCGGGGCAGGGATCTACCGCCGCAACGTCGACCGACCGGAGAGCGCACAACTCTGGAAAACTATACCGGGCCTGTGGAGCCTGGACTCGGTCCTTGCGGGAGACCGGGGCGTCTTGATCTCCGTCGTCGGAGCGAACACCGGGCTCGACATCTGGCGTCTGGACAACCTGCCCGGCGCCGAGCCGCGACCGTACCTCGCGACACGTTCGGCCGAGCACTCACCGGAAATCTCTCCCGACGGGAAGTGGCTCGCCTACGTGAGCGACGCGAGCGGACGAGAGGAGGTCTATGTGAAGCCATTCGATGGCGAGGCCCCCTCCGTGGAGGGTCTCGACCGACGGCGCCAATGACCCGCGCTGGCGAGCCGACGGCCGGGAGCTTTTCTTCGTCGCCCCCGGCGCCCGCTTCTTCGCCGCGGAAACAACCCTCGGAACCACATTCTCGGCCGGGCCACCGCAGAAGCTGTTCACCTTGCCCCTCGATGAAACCGGCTCGCGTCAGTACGACGTTTCGCCCGACGGCCGCCGCCTTCTCGTGAATCTCGGGAAGACCTCGCCCGACGAGCCCATCGTGGTGATTCTCGGATGGGCGAAGGAGATCGAGAAGCGTCTTCGAACGGGGACGGCGGCGCAATAGAGCGAGAGGTCTTCTCCCCGGTGCGGCGGGGATGGGAGAAGTATTCCGAGTGCCCCGCACTCGGCGGTCCCTTGTGTAACTGTGAAACTGCGGATCTGCCATCCGATATTTCATAATACAATTCCAGCATGATCGATCGCAAGGAGGACGTTGCCGCGGTTCGTAAGTTGCTGCGGTCCTTCCCGGTGGTCTGCGTTCTTGGCGCCCGGCAAGTCGGCAAGACCACGCTGGCGCGTGAGGTGGGGCGTCGTTTCGCGGGGAGAGCCGAACGCTTCGACCTTGAAAGTTCCGAGGATCTGGCCCGGCTCGAGGATCCGATGCTGGCGCTCAAGCCTCTGCGGGGTCTTGTGATCATCGACGAGATACAACGACGGTCCGGCCTCTTTGAACCCCTCCGTGTTCTCGCCGATCGGCGAGAACACGGAGGGGTTCAAAGAGGCCGGACCGTCGTTGTATCTCGTCGATGATCACAAGACCCCGCAGAGGCTTGAGCGCCAGCATCGGATCCTCGAGCCGGGCCAGATCCTCGGAACTTTCAAGGTCGAAGCGTTCGGCTCTCCCCGCGAAACGACGCCCCACCTCACGCGCCAGCGTGGTCTTGCCGACTTGCCGGGCGCCAAGAACGCAGACCACCGGGAAGGACCGCAGCAACTTACGAACCGCGGCAACGTCCTCCTTGCGATCGATCATGCTGGAATTGTATTATGAAATATCGGATGGCAGATCCGCAGTTTCACAGTTACACAAGGGACCGCCGAGTGCGGGGCACTCGGAATACTTCTCCCATCCCCGCCGCACCGGGGAGAAGACCTCTCGCTCTATTGCGCCGCCGTCCCCGTTCGAAGACGCTTCTCGATCTCCTTCGCCCATCCGAGAATCACCACGATGGGCTCGTCGGGCGAGGTCTTCCCGAGATTCACGAGAAGGCGGCGGCCGTCGGGCGAAACGTCGTACTGACGCGAGCCGGTTTCATCGAGGGGCAAGGTGAACAGCTTCTGCGGTGGCCCGGCCGAGAATGTGGTTCCGAGGGTTGTTTCCGCGGCGAAGAAGCGGGCGCCGGGGGCGACGAAGAAAAGCTCCCGGCCGTCGGCTCGCCAGCGCGGGTCATTGGCGCCGTCGGTCGAGACCCTCCACGGAGGGGGCCTCGCCATCGAATGGCTTCACATAGACCTCCTCTCGTCCGCTCGCGTCGCTCACGTAGGCGAGCCACTTCCCGTCGGGAGAGATTTCCGGTGAGTGCTCGGCCGAACGTGTCGCGAGGTACGGTCGCGGCTCGGCGCCGGGCAGGTTGTCCAGACGCCAGATGTCGAGCCCGGTGTTCGCTCCGACGACGGAGATCAAGACGCCCCGGTCTCCCGCAAGGACCGAGTCCAGGCTCCACAGGCCCGGTATAGTTTTCCAGAGTTGTGCGCTCTCCGGTCGGTCGACGTTGCGGCGGTAGATCCCTGCCCCGCCTGGCTCCGTCTGAGCAACGAACATTTCGCGGCCATCCCTGGACCAGAGCGCCATCTGATTGTCCCACTTGTCGCCCTCCGGAGAGAGACGAACCTGATTGTTCCGGGCAGGATCGAGCAGCCATAACTGGCCCAGAGTGCCCTCGCAGTAGATGCTCACCAGGACGCGACGGCCATCCGGACCGAGCCTTGGGCCGTATATCACCTGATTGGGCTTCTCGTACACCGACTCCTTTTCACCGCCATCCCGGTCCACCCAGACGAGACGACTGCGCGCCGTCCAGTCCGCCCGGTAAGCCGCGGTACCCGATGCCGCTCAGCGCGCGCTGCCCCGAGGTTCCGAGATTGGAAGGAAGGTCCACCTCGAGGGGGGCCGCCTCACCCGAAAGTTCCATCGAGTCGAGGTCGAGGCGTTGCGCGACGAGTGTCTTCCCCCGCGAATACACAACGTAGTGAGGCGGCACGAGGACGCCTCCTGAACTTGCGGCGGTAAGGCAGCGGTGATCGAGCGACCCCAGCCGGCCGATGCAGAGCTTTCCCGGTTCGGTGCCCGTTCCACCGGAGGAATAGAAGAGGAACGTGCGGCCGTCCGGCAGGAACTGAGGCACGCGATGGGTTCCCTCGCTCTGGGCGAGGTCGAGCCTGGTGGCCGGCTGTGGCTCGCCGCCGCTGGCCGAGACGCGCATCAAGGCGCCCGCGAACGAGGGCGCATAGACGAGGGTATCGTCACCTCCCCAGGCCACACCGCGAACGTCCGAGTAGGGACCCGCCCGGGCCAGCGTTCGGGCGCCTCCGCCGGTGAGCGATTCATCCTCATTCGCCTCTTCAGGCGCGACAACCTTCCCAGGCTGTTTGGCAGTTCGGAGTTCACCTGTACTGGTTGGTGCTGTTGGATCGTGGGGGCCATCGCCCTGTTGCAGAGCGCCAGCTAATTCAGGGGAAACCCCGCGGGCGATTCCGTTCCGTCTGCTCTACCTCAGAGGTCGCGAGGCGGGGTCCGGTTCGATCAGTCGAGCACGGGCGATCAACCGTAAAGGAGCCCGGCCGAAAACGTTGAAGGGATAGCAGGTCACGAGAGTCAAAACACGGTCGGGCCGGCTAGCGATGGCGTCAATGCGATCGGGTGTAACGATGTCAATTGCTTCGACCAAATAGGAGAAGCCGCCGAACGGGGTCTGAACGGAGATGAGGTCGCCGTTGACGAGACCGCTCAACCGGCGGAAGACCGAGTCACGGTGACCCGCGAGAACGACGTTGCCCACCTCGTCAGGAAACGCGGTTTCGGGCAGGTGCCCTACCGCGTGGCTCAGGGTCTTACGGTCGGCACCCTCGGCGATGAGCTCACGTAAACCCAGTCTGGGCACTTCGATCTGACCCCAGGCCTTCCCGGCTTCGGCGCTACCCCGGAGCCGCGGAGGCGCGGAGGCGACGGAAGAGGAATCCGCGCGCGTGGCCTCGTTGATTGAGACGACTTCGAGCCGTGCTTCTTCGCGTGAGGCGAAGAGCGCTGCCTGCCCTTTGTCGATCGAGTACGCGCCGAGGCAGACAACCCCTAGGGCGCACAGACTTCTCTCAACAGCCAGCAACACGCGCGGTGAGGGTCAGGAGATACGCCGGAGAGCCGACATGAGCAGACCGGTCGCAAGGGCTAAGCCGCCAGCAAGCGCCAACAGGGGCATTGGGGTCGCAGTTTCAGGAAGGGACCGTTCGCTGTTCGTGCGACGCGTTTGATTCTCGGTCCTTGCTCGCTCAGCCGTTGCGGCCCCATCCGTGGTCGTCCGATCCGTGGTGGTTGAATCGAAGCGCCGGTCCGCCGGGGAGCTCGAGACTACCGGCTCATTTTGAAGGGATGCATCGACGATGGTTGTCGCGTGAAACAACCCGCCGGCGAGAGAGTGATGCTGAACGGTAACCCGCTTTCCTTCGGTGAGGCGGACTGAGGGCATGGTGGTCGACGCGTCGGTGGCAAATGTCCGCAGGGTGCCGTCTGAAAGACGCACCACAACCGAGTTGGTGGTCGTGGAAACGACGACGCCCGACGCGGATGAGGTGCTCGTGGTCATCGCCGGATCTGCGGGGGTTTGGGCGGAAGCCGGGACGGTTGACAGAAAGGCGACGGCGAGGAACGCCGGAAGGATTGGTTTCATTGGGTTACTTGTGCTCCTGAAATGGTGGTTGTCTGCGGGCGCCCAAACTCCGAATTGAGGTTTGATATCTCGCCAGCGAATCATCAGTTAGCAAACGCTATGCCATTGGTCCCCCTTGATCGGACCGGCCGCTGCCCCAACGCCTGATTGCGGGATAACCCCATGGTTGAAGGCACCGTGACAACAGGGGATTGGGGCAGGGACGAAGTCGCAATCTACAAAGCGGCCTCGGGTTAGTGCCCAGGCCTTTGCGGAGACGCTTCGCTCAGGTCGGTGTTGGCAGGTCCACTGAAGACCTTGCCCAGCTTCTAAAAGCGCGACTCGTGGCACGGAAAATCCCCGGCGCGGAATCGACATCGCCGCCTCTCACCCAATCGGAATACTGAGCCGCGATGGTCAAAGGGGTTTCCGCGAAGGTTTGTACAGAGCCTCGCCGATCGGGTATTTCAGCGGATGAAACTGGCCCCTGATTCGGGAAGCGGAGACAGGGGCCCGTATCGATCACGCCAAGGGCGCGCCCTTCAGCTTCTTGACCCAGGAAGGCCCGCTCGCCGTGCGGCGGCGAGCAGTCGATCTTTTCCTTACCACGATCGCTTCCAAGCGGAAAACCCGGCGCCCTCTGCAGGAGAACGCCGGGGTGAGGGCTAGAGAGCGTTGTGCTGCGCGTGAGTCGGAGTTGAGTGCTCAACCCGACGCCAGGCGTCGCGGGTGGCGGGCTTCGCCTTTTCCCAACTCAGAAGGGAATCGCCGCGATGGGCATTCCAGTCGCGCGCGAGTTCGACCTCGACGTCGTCAAACTTCCGGCCGTCGTAATGCGGGTACGATTCCCAGCCATACCGATACGCAGGCTCATAGACCTTGTAGTCGGTGCCCTTCGCGAAGTACGGCGCTTTCGAATACGAGCCCTTCCAGTAGTTGTCTTCAACCGTCGGATCGATCTTCTCACCCGCCGCCTTCCCCGCCAGGCCGCCTGCGATGCCGCCCGCGACTGCACCGCCGATGGCGGCGCCCGCAGCCATGCCCGCCGGACCCGCCAGGGCCCCAACCGTGGCTCCGATCGCGGTTCCCACGACGGCTCCGGCCCCAACTCCCACCGGATGCGCGCCCGGAGCGCCAGAAATCGGGTCTCGGTTCGCGTCTGTCTTCTTGATCTTGTTCATTTCAGCATGTCCTCAATACCAGGGTCGGCCTATCTCGCTCGGCGCGAGTGGCAGCCTCCCGACCTGAGGCTGCGCACCTTTAGCCATGAGCAGCATCTGTGCCACGAGACGGTCAAAGGACTTACGCGCGGTCCTCTGTTTCTGCGAGGCCCCCTTGTACAAAAGATGACCGCCGGGCGTCTCACCATCACCTTGTTGAAGCGGGCCGCGCGAGCCATGGCGTAGTCCTTGCTTATCCATGAAGATTGCATATCTCTGCAAACGAGGAGAAGAAGTTTTATGAAGACAAATACGAAGATGGCCGCGAAGACGATCGGGGCCGCGGTTGCGGCCGCCACGGTGGGCTACGTCGCGGGAGTACTGACCGCTCCGGCGAAGGGCACAGACACCCGCCGCCGAATCAGCGAGAAAGTCGGAGCCGAGACCGAGAACTTCACGCGGAATGCTAAGCAGGGCATGAACGACGCGAAGGAGAAGGTTGTGACCGCCTTCGCGGCCGGTAAGGGCAAGGTGGCCGCCTTCGGCCCTCGCTGACGCCGTTGAAGCCTCGCCTTCGGGATCCATGCCATGCCCGCCCGCAGTCCGCGGGCGAGGAGGTCGTGGCCCGAAGTGCGGGCCGCGCGGCTGGTCACCCGGAGAAGGAGCGGTTCCCCGCGCGGCTCGGTCTCCGCCTTTTCGGGAAGGCTCCGCCGCCCCGACCCTATGAACAAAATGTAGTGCGAGCCTTGGGTTAGCGGATATTGACGGTTACCGTGACTTCGATGTCCTTCTCGCCGTCATTTGCAACCTCGAACGAGTAATCCCCGGGCTTCGGCAACCTCGCAGTGAGGCTGTTAGTTCCGCTGGTCGACCCCGTGTCGCCGAGAAGTGCAACGCTAGCGTCGCCGGTGTTGATCGACACATCCAGCGTCTGTCCCCCGCGCGCGCCCACGGTGTACCTCTTCCGATCGCCCGCAGCGATTTTCACGATGAAGGTCTTCGAGGAGGTGCCCCGGTCAAACGCCAGCCGCTGTTTCGGATAGAGCTCGCGCTTCACACCGACGCCGGCCTCCACGAGCTTGTTCCCGGTCAGACGATATTGCGAGGTGATGGCTCCCTCGGGGCAGCACGCCCCGCCGTTCAGACCCGGATCATTGACATCGGCGATAAGCGAACCGTTTTCGACCTTCAGGGAGCGTATTCCCCCGTCGGCCCGATCGCCGCCGAGGAAACGCACCAGCAAGGCCGGTTTCCCGGCCCTGAGCGTGTAGATCAGCCCTTCGGTGAACTGGCCGGTTCCGCCCGTGTTGCAGAGGGTGTTCACGACCGCCTCGTCCTGGCGGTCACCGTCGAGGTCGCCGTACTCGACGCCCAGGACCGCGAAGTAGTACCGTTCGACGAAGCCGTCGATCTTTCTCTCCCTGGTGAATGCACCCTTCTTGACGGAGAACCTCTCCTCGGGCTCGCCCTCCCCGCCGGCACAGGACGGGGTGTAGGTGAAGTTCATGAAGTCGACTTTGTAGATGCCGGTCTGGGCCGGCGCCGCGGCTGCGCAAACCAGGAAAAGAACGGCGGCAAGGCATATCTGTTTCATCGGGGTCCTCTCGTGGGGCTCGTGCGACGGTAGCTGAAGCGGCGCGACCCTACCAGATGTAACTTACGCTCCTTCGGGCGGCGAGTCCGAATCGATCTCTCCCGGGACGCCTGCCGCGAAGGGAGCGCGGCGCTCGGGTGGCGGCTACCCGCAGTCACGCCTCACCGCACAGGGTCAGATCTCTGTACCCGTAAAGGTTCGCCACAAGCTGGGACTCTCTGCCGGCTCCACCATCGAGTGGCACGACGACGGCGACGCCGTTCGAGTGCAGCGAGTAGGCCGTCACACCTTCGAGGAGCTCCACGCGACTCTCTTTCCTTCACCGCCCAGACGGAGATCTCTCGCCGACCTGAAGCGTGGCCTGAAAGCCCACACCAAGGCTCGCCATGCGCGCGATTGACACGAACGTCCTCGTTCGTCTGATTGTTCGGGACGACGGGAAGCAACTCCGCATCGCGCAGGAGTTCATCAGTATCGGCGTGTGGGTTTCTCACGTCGTGCTGGTGGAAACGCTCTGGGTCCTCGAAAGGAACTGTAGGGTTGATCGAAAGGCCGCCGCTTCGTCGAAAGCGTCATGGGCGGCGAGCGGAATCAATGAAATCGCGCCCGTCCGGTTTCAGGCCTTCGACGCGAGTTGGGTCTGGGTCAAAAGGTTCGTCGGGATTGAGGCCATATGCGGATCCCGGTGGACAAGGACGGCCGAGGCCGCTCCCCCACGGGCTACATCTCGACCGGGGGTTCCACATCTCGTGAACTCTCATCTTCACCACTCTTGAGGCGACTTTGCGCTTAGGCTTCTTCTCCCCAATGTCCCACCGCGATCCTCCCGGCGACCCTGGCCACTCGCACTCCCATGCCCAGGGCCCGGGCCGCGCGCTCAACCGCTCGATGGCCATAGCCCTCGGCTTCGCCTTCGTCGAGGCGCTCGTCGGCGTTCTCTCCAGATCGCTCGCGATGCGGTGGGTCGCGGTCCTGGCCCTCGCCTGCTTCACCCTGGTCGCCGCCTCACCTGCCTCGGCTCTCGACCCAAAGCGCGCGATCGCCCAATATGTCCAGAACACGTGGCGCGTGGAGGAGGGACTTCCCCACAACAGTGTCCGCGCCATCTGGCAGACCCGCGACGGCTATCTGTGGCTCGGCACCTATGCCGGCCTCGCGCGGTTCGACGGCGTGCGATTCAAGGTGTTCGACACTCGCAATTCCGTCCTGACCAACAACGAGATCCGAACCATTCACGAGGACGAGAACGGAGTCTTGTGGGTGGGGACGACGGCGGGCGGCCTGTACCGGATGGAGAAGGGAGTACTGCGCAAGGACAATCGGCCCATCCAGAGCCAGACCATCAACGTCATTCTGTCCAACCGCGATGGCGCCCTTCTCGTGGGCACCGGGAACGGCCTGTATCGGCTCTCCGGAGAGGGCATCAAACGCTTCGGGGTTGAGGACGGCCTTCTCGCGAATAGGGTGGGCGCGCTCGCGCTCGCGCCTGACGGCAGCGTGTTTGTGGGGTCGGAAGGCGGCGTGAACATCCTCAAGGAGGGCGTTCTCTCGAAAGGGCCCGAGCCAAGGCACCGGCAGAAGGACGTTCGCGCGCTGCTCTTTGACCGGGAGGGCGCGCTTTATGTCGGCGGAGCCGGGCTTGATCGTTTCGATCGTTCCCTCGTGCCGACGCTGTCCCTGACAGTGCCCGTCGAAGGAGTCCATGCCCTGTTTCAGGATCGGGATGGGGTGATCTGGGCGGGACTTTACGGGGCCGGGATCGCCCGACTCGACAACGACAAACTCAACATGTTCGGGCAGGAGGCAGGCTTTCTTGATCGGCGAGCCTGGAGTATCACCAGCGACCGCGACGGCGGGCTGTGGATCGGCACTCGGGGCGGCATCGCTCAACTGCGCGATGGCGCGGCGATCTCCTTTTCAACCGCCGAGGGGTTTGCCGGAGACATCGGCCGATCGGTCTTCGAAGATGCGGACGGCGCGCTCTATTTTGGCTTTGGCGGCGGCCTGTCGCGCCTCGCGAACGGCCAGGTCAGGAACATCGACCTCGGCCCCCGGCTGCGAGGGGCCGTCGTCCGGGGCCTGATGCGTGATCATCGCGGGCGCCTCTGGGTCGGCACCGACCTGGGTCTCGCCGAGGAGATTGGACCTGACCGATATCGCATCTACGGCCCTGAGGAGGGATTGCCTTCGGGAGGACGATTCACTTTCGAGGACCGCTCGGGGCGATTGTGGATATCGAGCGGCATGGGCCTCAGCGCGATGGAGAACGGGAAGATCTCAATCCCCGAGATCGTCCGGCCGCTTGCCGGCAGCGCGATCGAGTCGCTCTTCGAGGATCGGGCGGGCTCGCTGTGGATCGGGACGCTGGACCACGGCGCGTGGCGTCTCACGGGAGATCGCCTGGAGCAGGTGCCCCTCCTGGGTCTCACGTCTATTGGCGTCCGGTCTTTCCTGGAGGACGAGAGCGGCGCACTTCTGATCGGGACCATCGGCTCGGGACTCTTCGTGCGCCGAGGAGACCGGGAAGTCCGGCAGATCACGACCCGGGACGGCCTTGTGGACGATTCGATCTGGAGCATTCTTGACGACCGCCAGGGCCAGTTCTGGATGCTCTCCGACCGCGGCGTTTTCCGGGTGCCCAAACGTGAACTCCTCAACTTCGGCGACACCGGGTCGTCGCAGGTTCGGCCCACCGCGGTTGTCTCGACCACCCACGGCCTGAAGAGCCGTGAGTGTAACGGCGGCGCTTCGCCGGCCGGATTCATTACGAAAGACGGTCGCATCCTCGCTCCCACGGGCGCCGGAGTCGCCATCATCGATCCGCGACTCCTGCTCTCGACCGCACCGCCGCCGGCCGCGCAGATCGAAGAGGTCGTGACCGATCGAGAGGTGATTCCTTCGGATGGCGAGGTTCGCGTTCCCCCAGGCAGCCGGGATACCGAGATTCACTACACCGGCCTCAGCTTCGTGAACCCGTCGCAGACCATCTTCAGGTATCGCCTCTACGGGCACGACCCGGACTGGGTGGAGGCGGGAACGAGGCGGGTCGCCTATTACGGCCGCCTTCCCCCCGGCCGCTACGTCTTCCGCGCTGCGGCGAGCAATGATGGCGTCTCCTGGACGCCGAGAGAGGGCTCTATCGAGATCGTGGTGGCGCCGCTGTGGTTTCAGACCTGGCTCTTCCGGATCGTCGCATTCGCCGCAACCGCGGGCCTCATCGGTTTGGCCTTCGCCTGGCGAGTACGCAGCCTCAAGGTCAGAGAACGTGAGCTCGCCGCCACCGTGGCCGCGAGGACTGAGGAGCTGGCCGAGCGATCAAGGCAACTCGAAGCCGCCAACATCTCCCTCGGAAAGCTCGCTACCACCGACGACCTCACCGGCATCGCCAATCATCGCCAGTTCCGCGAGTTTCTCGATCGCGAGTGGGCTCGCTGCGCGCGCACCCGGGAGCCCATCTCGCTCCTGATGTGCGACATCGACGAGTTCAAGGCTTACAACGACGCCCTCGGCCACCAGAAGGGTGACGAGTGCCTTCGCGGCGTGGCGGAGGTCTTCCGGGAGACGGTCCGACGTGTGCCCGACCTCGCCGCCCGCTATGGCGGCGAGGAGTTTGCGGTCGTCCTCCCCGCGACCGGCCCGGAAGGCGCGATCGCGGTCGCCGAGGTGATCCGGGGAGGCCTTCGCGACCGGGCGATTCCCCATCCGCGATCCAGCGTAGGCCCGAACGTGACGATGTCGATCGGGGTCTGCACCATCGTGCCCTCGGCGGACTCGTCCACCGAGGACCTGATCGCTGTAGCGGACAACGCGCTCTACCGCGCCAAGAGCAAAGGCCGCGATCGCTGCGTCAGCTGACTACTTCAGCGTCACGACTGCGAACGACCTATCAATGCCCGTGCCACGAAGCGCCGCAGCGCTATCTCACTCGCGTGCCGTGCGTTAGACCGCCGCCGCGGTCCGCTGATCGCAGAGCGGTCGTCCCACATCCAGACGGGTCCTTCCCGATGATGACGTGGGATTTACTGGACTGGTTCGGCGGGGGCTGTTACTGTAATCGGTCTTGGCTCCAGGCGCGCATCAGCTGCCGTCGCGCGTGAGACAATCGCGCCACTTTCCCCCTCAATCAAGGAGTCGAAACCCTTCCCTTCTTCCTCCCCGCGTGCCCGCCTAGCCCAGCCACCAGGCGGAGGACATCGGGACCAGGTTCGCGCTGCCGCCTTCACTAGCTAGCTGACCAGCCAAACTCATGCACGATTCATTGCCTCCCGGCCAGCGCGGCATCGTGGATTTCCCGCGCTTCGGCCTGACCCGCTTTGCACATCGCTTCCCGACAGAGGTCGCGCAGATCGAGATCGAGGTGACCGGCGCTGTCGAGCACGAACTGCGTCTCGCTGATGTGCGGCAAGGCTTGCCGCGAGTCGAGCAGATCAGTGATTTTCACTGCGTCACGACGTGGAGTCATCGGTTTCTGAGCTGGGGCGGCGTGCGCTTTACGGACTTCTACAACCGGGTCATCGTGCCGCTAGCGGGCCCGCATCCAGGTGCTACCCTGGTCGCACTGCGCGGCCAGGACGGCGCTCATACCGGCATGCTGCTGGAAGACATGCTGGCGCCCGATGTCCTGCTCGCCGATACGCTCGGAGGTGACCCGCTGAGCATCGCGCATGGCGCGCCGCTGCGCCTGATTGCACCCGCGCACTACGGCTACAAATCGCTGAAACATTTGTCACGCATCGAGTTTTGCAGCCGAGAACACGACTATCGCGTGTCCGGATATCGTTTCATGGATCACCCGCGCGCCCGCGCCGCGATGGAAGAGCGCGGGCGCGGCGTGCCGGGCTGGCTGCTGCGCCACCTGTACCGGCCATTGATCTCGGCGACGGCCGCGCGATTTGCACACGCAATGGCCGAGCACGAAAAGGGCCGAGCGTGACGGAGCCACTATCCCGGACGCGGGCCTACGGACTGGCTGGCAAACCGCGCCTGTTTCACTGACGCTCTCGGGGTTGGGCTTCGATGCGTTCGTGGGTCGACGTCAGCCCGCGCCCTCGCTCCCAGCACCTCCGGAAGTTCGCCCCTCAGCCCTGCGATCTACAGTTGCAGTTCGTGCAGCCGTGGTCGGCGCCGCTTCTGCACGACTCGGTGACCCGCTTCTTGAGGGCTTCCCGGGCCCGATGCACCCGCACCCCCACATTGTTCGCCGATAGGCCGTGCCGCTCCGCAAAGGCCTTGACCGGCGTTCCGTCGATCTCGATCGCCTGAAGCGCATCCGCGTACTCGGGCTTGAGCGTGGACGCAAGCCGCGCGACGCAGGCGCAGATCCGGGCTTCCATCTCCGTCTCGGGAGTCTCGCGACTCTCCATCTCCCGCGCCAAGGCCTCGAAGGCCTTTGACGCCGTGTTCTTCCGGCGGAATCGATCGATCGCCGCGTTGCGCAAGGTCCTGTAGAACCACTGTACTCCGGGGTCACGAACACGAAGCCGTCGAAGGTTGCGATCTTCGCCGCCCCGTTCTTCGTGTGTTCGTGCTCATACTTCCCGAACGCCGCGGGAACCGCTTCGTCGAGCAGCGGCAGCTTGAAGTCGAGGATGTCGACCAGTTCGAACTCCGCGTCCGTACGCTTCGAGGCCAGAGCGTGGACCCACCCGTGCCACTCCTTCCGCCTTGCGTCCCAGCCGCGTGCTTCCGATGATGATTCCGATTCTGAGCATGCCGAAGTCTGAAAGACAAGCCTTGTTGGGGCGCAGCCCCGCGCGGAGTGCCACCGAACGGACGCCACAGGTCACCGAACTGAGCCATCTCGGCCTTGAGTTCGTCGCGCCGGTCGCGCAACCGGGTGCGGTCGGGAGTGGATGGCATCGGGTTTCCTCTCTGATAATGCGGTTGCATTCCGCGATGATCTCCTGATACTTCTCTCGCTTTCGTTCGCGGTCGACTTTCACCGCGGACTGCTAGCGTTCGCTCACTGCTCACGGAGCGGAGGGGGCCGATGGG